>JAGCRJ010000324.1 GCA_017964745.1 Lachnospiraceae bacterium | reverse complement strand
TGCTCTGTCCCAGGTCTCGATATCTCCCATGAAATCCTCGGGTCTGGTTGAAAGATCTGCTCTGTAGGTTACTCCGAAGGTGGAATAGATCTGGTCTGCGATCTCCATGATATCGGCGATCTCATCCTCGATCTGTGATTCCATTACGAATGTATGGTCATCGTCCTGACGGAATTCCTGTACACGGACAAGACCGTTCATCTGTCCGGATTTTTCCTTACGGTGTACAAGTCCTACCTCGTTGTAACGGATGGGAAGTTCCTTGTAGGAGTGGATGGTTCTCTTGTATGCGTTCATCGCATTGGGACAGCTCATGGGCTTTGCAGCCATGGTGTCGTCATCCGTCTGATCGTATACGGGATCGAGGGTAACCTCCGAAACGGATCCGTCTTCCTGGGGAATCTTGGCCGTTGCGGCTACATTGCCCAGAACTCCGGGAACGATGAACATGTTATTTACATAGTGAGCCCAGTGGCCGCTTATGAGCCAGAGCTTCTTGTTGTTGATGATGGGAGTCTTGATCTCCTGGTATCCGTGCCTGTCGTGGATGTCTCTCCAGAATTCCATAAGGGTTCTGTAGAGTCTCCATCCTCTGGGAAGCCAGTAAGGCATTCCGGGAGCGGATTCGCTGAACATGAACAGATCGAGCTTGGGTCCGAGCTTCTTGTGGTCTCTTTCCATAGCTTCCCTGATCATATTGAGATGAGCCTTAAGTTCATCCTTATTGGGGAATGCATAGACATATATTCTCTGCAGTACATCCCTCTTCTGGTCGCCTCTCCAATATGCAGCGGATGCGCTTCTTACCTTGAAAGCAACACCCATAAGATCTCTCGAATTCTCTACATGAGGGCCCCTGCACAGATCGACGTAGTCGTCGCCGGTGTAGTAGACAGTGAGCTTCTCATCCTCGGGAAGGTCGGTGATGATCTCGGTCTTGAACTTCTGGTCCTTGAACATCTCAAGGGCATCGGCCTTTGAGATTTCTTCTCTTCTCCAGTCCTCTTTTCTCTTGATTATCTCGTTCATCTTGTTTTCGATGACCTGATAATCCTCTTCCGTGACCGCACGGGGAAGAACGAAATCATAGTAACATCCGTCGGATATCTGAGGTCCGATGGCGTACTGTACGTTTTCTTTTCCGTAGATTTCGATGACTGCTTTTGCCAGAACGTGGGCAATAGAATGACGATAGAGACTTAAAAACAATTCCTGATCCATAATACTTTTTCTCCTTTCATGCGTCCTGCTACCGGCAGGAATTCGCTTAAAACAATGGGGCAAGCCTAAAAAGAAGGCTTACCCCATATTTTATAACTATTGTTAGTTAATCGCAACCTTTTATACCCGATTTACGGCTTTTGCGACTGTTTTCTCCATGCCTTGCGGATCTGTCTGACGAATATGATGATGAATACCAAAGCGGATACGGCAAGGAGCACATAAAGAACCGTCTTCATCCTTTCATCCGGGGTTTCCGTTACGGCATATACCGCAGACGAAGAATCCATTCTTATCTGTACATAGCTTCCTTCCGTGCTGCAGGGAACCTCTGTCCAGATGTCTCCGGATCTCTTCCAGACCCTGCATTCCTTGAACGGAGCATAGAGTCTCAGATCGCACCCCGGTCCGGGATCCTTTCCGGAAAAAGTCACCTCATATATCCTTACATCGGTATATGCGCTGTTGTCGGGAGCATCAAAGTTCATATCCGAAGTGCGTACGGAAAGCGAATCTGATGAGCGGAATTCACCCTGTATGAGAGCGAGAGGTTTACCGCTGTTTTCGAGTCCCTCACCCGATCTTATGACGGCAACATGGGATACATATCCGGCTTCTATCACAAGATTTCCTTTTACCGTCTTTCCGGTAAGGTCGGGCCAGACACCGTAGCTTCCCTCACGGTCGGGTATTTCCGGAAGTGACAGTTCGTCCACCGCATCGCCGTACTTTACATGGCAGACCCTGAGTATGGCTCCGTCCGAGACAAAGGTTACTTTCAGATCGGAGAAATCGGAAGGAATGTCTTCAAGCTCAAGGATATCCTCGTAACTTATTTCCTCGGCGATATCGCTATAGCTGATATCATCTATGCCGTAGAAATCATCGGCGACAAAATAATTCGATGCATAGTCGGTCCTGTCAATGCTTTCCGTATCCGCATCCCTGAGGATCTGTCCGGCAACTCCGCCGCACACGCCGTTTACGTTTCCGAATACCGGCATGGAGATGCAGTTCTTTATTCCGGCCGCATAGCCCGCAACTCCGCCGACATACTGTCCTCCGGAAAGTGTGCAGAGAACATAAGAATCAACTATGCTGCCTTCCGACGAACCTGCGATGCCGCCGATATGGTCACCCTCTTCGGACGTTACCGCACCGTAACCCCTGCACTGTCTGATGCAGCCGTGTTCGGCAAGACCTGCGATACCGCCTCCGCAATCTGTCCTGATGATAACGATACCGGAGTTTTCGCAATCGTAGACAACGCTTGAGATCGCATATCCTTCCCCCGCCTTAAGATCGAACTTCATCAGCGCGTTGCTTTCCAGGTTTTCCGTATCGATCGACATACAGCCCGCAACTCCGCCGGCATTTATATCTCCCGTAACGGTTCCGAAATTCCTGCAGCCGATCGTTCTTCCGTACAGGGAATCGGGAAGATCCATTTCAGAAACATCCGAAAACAGATACTTTGCCCCGTCTTCCTCAACTCCGGTTATAAGATCGTCTATCAGGTCATAGGTTGCATTTATCTGATCGTTCACAGCCTTCAGATCATTCGAGAGCAGTGTCGAATATGCATTTGATACCGCTATCAGTGCATCGGTTGCTTTTCTGACCTCATTAAGGTCGTTTGTCAGAAGCTCCGTATTGGCACTTAATGTATCGATACCGGAATTCCAGTCGGATACAAGTCCGTTGACGCTTCCGTTCAGCTGTGCGGCAGCTTCATTCCTTTCCTGTTCCAGCTTCTCTTCGGCTTTCTCCGCAGCTTCATCTTTGGCATCATCCGAAAGTCCGCCTTCGATATCGTTTATAAGATCATCAAGGTCATCCTCCGAATACGGATCAAGATCCTTAAGATGATCTTCATAGCTGCTTCTTACGGATTCCGCCGCTCTGCGTCCGGCATTTTCAGCCTCGCTCTCGATCATTCCCGCCCAGTCTTTTTCTTCGAGTCTGTATCCGGAATAATCCCCTGTCATCGCATCGGCATCATCCATTGCTTTACCGGACACGTTCTGAAGATTCGAAAGTGCGGCCTGGATATCGGGAGTCATTCCCGAAGCATCTTCGGCAGTACGGCGGGCAAGTGCATTTATCTCCGCGATGGCATCTGCGACGGACTTACTTCTGTCAATCTCGATATAGGGTTCCTGCTGGCCGGTGATACCGCCGACATCCTTCTTTCCGTATACCCTTCCGTAATTGGAACAGTCGTATATCACTCCGGACTGTCTTCCGCAGATACCTCCGACGTTATAACCGACACGCTCGTATCCGACCGTCGATTCGTTCTTCGATCCGATAATAATTCCGCGCGAATAACCTGCTATTCCTCCCGTATCCACACCGGACTGATATGAGATGAGAGAAACATCACCCGTGATCTCCGATATGATGTCCACCTGTCTCTCATCATTTGCCGTGACCCACTCGGGTGTTGCGTTTACGCTTCCGGAATTGACACACCTTTTGATCACTCCGTAGTTTCTTCCCGCAATTCCTCCGGTGTAATAAAATCCCGTGATGATGCCGTTGTTCCTGCATCCTGTGATCAGTCCGAGATTTCCGTTTATTCCGGCTATTCCGCCCGTTGCGGTATTGCCGGACATCACTCCCGAAACACTGCAGTCGATAATACAGCCTTCGTTGATACCCGCAAGAAGGCCGCTCACGTATCCTTCATCCCCGCATGAGACATCTCCGGAAATATTCAGCCTTTCGATCGTTGCCGTGCTTCCGACATATCTGAAGAATCCGCTGACATATCCGCTTCCTCCGTAGGTATATCCGCTTATGGTAAATCCGTTTCCGTTAAAGTATCCGGAAAAGATTGGTATGGATGTAAACTCGCATCCCGCCAGTGAAATATTATTCTTAAGGACAACGTACTTATCCGCGGACCATGCTTCATCGTGGCAGTTCTGTTCAAGCTCAAGCAGGTCTCCTGCGGTACTTATCTCCACTACGGTATATGAATCGGGAATGTTCCCCGCGGCACAAACGCGGATGCTTTCTCCGGCAAGTCCGGAAAGAAGTGATTCCAAAGGTGACACAATTGTCAGAAATACCGCGGTCATTACCGATAAGATTTTTACTGAGAGATGTTTTTTCATTTTCTCACCTCCCCGGGAAGTTCATTCCCATCCGTTGCATCTTCCGGCAGCTCCTGCATTCCTCCCATTGTGACAACGGCGGCTATGTCTCCTTTTACAAGAGCATGCATCTCACCGACAACATATCCGTTTATCTGGCCCCTTACCATACCGTCAACCCTTACGGTTCCGAAGCCGCGGTCAAGCTTGATGGGCACGGATACCTCGAAGGATGTCCGTTCTATTATCTTCTCACCCACCATCAGGATCTGGGGAAGAACGAACATTACAAGCACGATGGAAATCAGTGTTCCTCGTCCGAGACACTGTCCGATTCCGCAGATAGTCGCATCGGATGAAAGATTACCGATCGCAAATCCCGAAAGCACCATCATCGATCCCGATGTGATGATCGTGGGGAATGCAAAGTTCAGCGTCTCTATGCATGCCTGCTTCTTATCCATTATCTTGCGAAGCTCGGTATATCTTCCCGAGATGACGATCGCATAGTCGATATTTGCACCCATCTGGATCGAGCTTACGATAAGGTATCCCATGAAGAACAGGTACGAATGATGAAGCGTCGGGAATGAGAAATTGATCCATATCGCTCCCTGTATTACAAGTATCAGCAGCACAGGCATGCCCGCGGACAGGAATGTGAAAAGAAGTACCGCAAGAACAGCCAGTATCGATACGATGTTGACCACAAGATTATCCCTCGAGAATGTTTTCTTAAGATCGTACTGGCTGGTAGATTCACCGGCAACGAGAACACTGTCCTCACCCGAATAGTAACCTCCCGCGATAGAATGCATCTCATCAAGGAACGCAAAGGTTTCATCACCCTCCTGGGGAAGATTCAGATATACCAGGATCCTGCTGTAATCCTCACCCTGCAGCTGGTCCTTCGCCATTTTCATCTGCGCGTTTGCTTCATCAAGAGTTTTCATGAGATCGGGATCGAGCGTCACATAACCCTCTTCAACCTCATCATGCAAAAACATAACTATGTCTATAAGCGGAACCTTATATCCGGAAAAACCGTTTATGATCTTCGCATAATTTTCATCATTGATCGCATATGCCATATAAAGAAGCTCGGACACTTCGTAATCGACATTGAAAAGCTCGGAGAACTCCCTCGCGCTTAACGTGTCGGTGAGCATGTATCCGTCCATTGCTTCCGTATTGGCAAGTCCCTGGCAGTGATCCACCTCTTCTCTTGCTTCGAGTGCTCTCATCACCTCGTCTTCCTTCGTGTAATCTCCGGAGGGAACCATCAGTGCGACGAAATTGGAATCACCGAAAGCATTGCTTATCATTTCGTCCGCGATCTGGGACTCGTTCTTGACCGGTGTTTCTATAAGAGAATAGCCGTAAACATACGGGCATTTTCCGGAAAGATAAAATGCTCCGATGACAAGAAGAACAAACACGGGCGGGATCACAAACCTTGTAAGGTGATCGAATTTTCCGATGAATGAGATCTTCGGTATGAAGCTTTTATGCTTCGTCTTATCCATGGCTTTTCCGAATACCATGATAAGTCCGGGCATAAGAAGGAACACGGAAAAGAGGGAGAAGAATATAGCCTTGATAAGACATATAGCCATATCCCTGCCTATGCCGTACTGCATGAACATCATTGCGATAAGTCCGCCGACCGTGGTCAGCGAACTGGACGTTATCTCCGGAATCGCTTTTGAAAGCGCCACTATATCCGCTTCACGAATGCCGAGAGTCTGATGCTCTTCCTTATATCTGTTGCAGAAGATGATCGCATAGTCGACCGACAGTGCGAGCTGGAGCACTATCGTAACGGAATCGGAGACAAAGGAGATCGTTCCGAGGAAGAAATTGGTTCCTGCGGCAAGAACCGCGGATGCCCCGAATGTAAGAAGAAGCACGGGAACCTCCGCATAAGTTGATGAAGTAAATATGAGAACGGACAATACGACCACGACGACGAGTGCGGATACGACCTTCATCTCCTCGGCGATCGTCTCGGCTGCCTGGTCTCCCATTGAGGTGCTGACGTAAATGTCCTGACCGTCCAGCGAAGCCTTGATCTCCTCAAGCCCGTCAAGGCATCTTTTGTCATCTTCGGGATATGCGAAGGTTATATCATACAATGCGGAAAAATCATTGTAATGATCCGAATCGTCCCCGAACGAAACCAGTGTGACATCATCCCTTGCGGAGATATCCTCATAGATCGCTTCGGCCTCATCATAGGTGATATTAGTGACCATCACCTTCGCACTTCCGTATGTTATGAACTGATCGTTCATTAAAGAGATCCCGCGGCTGGTCTCCGCGGAATCAGGAAGATAAGCGGCAAGGTCATTTTCCACCCTGACCCATCTCGACGCTATTGCACTGAAGATAAGCGCTATGCCTATCAGCAGGAAGAACAGATTTCTCCTGTCAACTATAAAGGTGGCAACCTTCAGCATTACCGAGTTGCCACCTTCGTTTTTCTTATTATTTTCCGAACTGCTCATTTCGACTTCCCTTTAGATGCCTTAAGTCGCACAACACACTGTACGGCTTCTAAAAGACATACCAAACAAATACTCTTTGGCTGTAACAGTCAAATCTTCAAACGACTATGTATTATACCACTATAAATCGAAAGTGAAGCATTAATCGGGCGGAGTGCGGAAAAAGAGAACGTTTTCCGGAAACTAAAAAAATCTGCCCGACTTTCCGGGCAGATTTTATCAGTATTCTTCGAAAACTTGATAGATGAAAAATTTTAAATAAAGTGACTCGGGACAGCCCATAAGATAGGGGTGATCGGGTGACTGGATACGGTATTCGACAAGCCTGAGTCTCTTTCTCGCTCCCTTTGCGGCTTCCATGATGGTCTTCTCCAGAAGCTCGGGAGTCATGAAATGCGAGCATGAACATGTGCAGAGGAATCCGCCGGGACGCACCAGTTTCATTCCCTTGATATTTATCTCACGGTAACCCTTTACCGCATTCTTCGTTGCCTGTCTCGACTTCGTAAATGCGGGAGGATCGAGGATCACGACATCATAGCTTTCTCCCTTTGCGACAAGCTCCGGAAGAAGGTCGAACACATCGGCGCATGTAAACTTCACCCTGTCACCCAGTCCGTTGAGCTTTGCATTTTCCCTCGCCTGCTCCACCGCAAGTTCGGAAGCATCAACTCCGAGCACGCTGTCAGCACCCGCAAGTCCCGCATTCAGTGCAAAGGAACCCGTATGCGTAAAACAGTCGAGAACCTTCTTTCCATTGCAGAGCTTTGCAACCGCAGCCCTGTTATATTTCTGGTCAAGGAAGAATCCGGTCTTCTGGCCTTCTTCTATATTGACCCTGTACTTTACTCCGTTTTCACAGATCAAGACATCCGTATCGAAAGGCTCTCCGATAAATCCCTTTACCTTTTCCAGGCCTTCCAGTTTTCTGACAGAAGCGTCACTTCTTTCATAGATGCCTCTGATCTCTGTTCCGTCTTCCGCAAGAACCTTTCTTATGATCCCGCAGATAAGCTCCTTGTGTCTCTCCATTCCGAGAGTTTCGCACTCGACCACGAGCACATCACCGAACTTATCGACAACAAGTCCCGGAAAATAGTCGGCTTCCGAAAAGATCAGTCTGCAGCAGGATGTATCGACTATATTCTTACGGTACTCCCACGCATCTCTTACACGCTTTTCCCAGAAGGCTTCGTCTATCGCGTCATCATGATATCTTTCAAGCATGCGAACGCGGATGGTGCTCTTCGGATTGATGTATCCCTTTCCGAGCCTGAAGCCGTCGAAATCCCTGACGTCTACGATATCGCCGGGCTCGAACGCACCTTCCGTCCGGTCTATCTCGTTATCATATATCCAGAGTCCGCCGCTCTTTAAGTAACGGCCTCCTCCCTTTTTCAGAATAACCTCTGCCATCCTTATCACTTTCCGTACTTTTTCATTTCCTTGATGAAGCTCTTTGCGATGTCGCTGAGCTTTGCATCGCTTCTCTTGATATATCCGATCGTCATCTTCTCGTCGCTTTCGAGAGGAACCGCTGCATAACCCGTTCCGTTGAGTTTCTTACAGATAACACCGCTGCACAGAGTGTAGGCATTGAGAAGTGTCATCATGTTGAGAGCGGTCGCACGGTCGTTGACGTGGATGATCTTCTTGTAGGGATATGTGCTGAGCACTTCTTCCGCATAGTAGAAGGAATTCTTTTCACCCTGGTCAAAGGAAAGACAGGGATAATCGTCGAGCTCCTTGAAGGATATCTTCTTCTTTTTCGCGAGCGGATGCGATGCGCCGAGATATACGTAGGTGTCGCATGAGAACAGTTCGGTGAAAACAAGATTGTTCTCTTTGAAATCATTCTCAAGTATCTGGCGGTTGAAATCGTTCAGGTAAAGTATTCCGAGCTCACTTCTCTGATTCTTTACATTGGAAATGATCTCGTGGGTTCTTGTTTCATAAATAGCAAAATCGAATTCGTCGATACCGGCCTTAAGTACCGCATTGGAGAAGGCTTCGACCGCGAAGGTGTAATGCTGTGCGGAAACGTAGAATTTCTTTTCCGAAACGCCCCTGCCCTGGTAACGGTCTTCCATCAGCGAATACTGATCGAGTATCTGCCTGACATAGCCGAGGAATTCGCTTCCTTCCGTGGTAAGTTCTATACCGCGGTTGCTTCTGCGAAATACGGTGATGCCGATCTCATCCTCGAGATCCTTGATCGCCTGGGACAAACTGGGCTGCGACATAAAGAGATTCTTGGCGGCTTCATTCATGGAACCGCGCTCCGCTATCTCAATCACATATTTCATCTGCTGAAGGGTCATGCTGTCTGTTCCTCCGATGATTCTTTGCCGAAGAGATCCTTATTGTAAAGGATCAGGGCGATGGCTATCAGTAATGCGATACATATCTTGGTTGAAAGCTTATGGGAAAAGCCCGTTGAAAGAAGACTTACTCCTTCGCTTCCGAACACCACGAAAGGATCGTCCGGCGTCACGGCCGCATACACCATTTCCCTGTCGGATACGGTATCAATAGTTATCCCGTGTATCATAAGGTAATTTCCTTCATTAAAAAGAGACGGAACAGAGATTCGCTTTTTTACTATGCCGCCGGAGTTTACGCTGATCCCGTCGATAACGATCATATCCTCACCTGCGGGATAATCCAGGCGGATTCCGGTAATACTTCCTTCAAGAGAAGCATCCAGCACAAATCTGATCTGACCGGTCTCCTCATCATATACCGAATCGACATACTGTTCATCGGAATAATCCGGATTGCTCTGCGTAGCATAATAGATCCTGTATCCGTCAGTGCTTCCTTCACGTACATGGAATCTCAGATAAAGATCGTCCGCAGGTAACGGGATGAGGATTATTATCAGCAGGCATACACATATTATGATGGTTTTAACGGTGCGCTTCATTTGTTTACCCGGCATAAAAACTGTGATAACATAATGGTTGTCTTTGCTTGAAACTACTAAATGATATCATAACGCATTAATTCTAGGCAAACATGAATCCTTCGATATCCGATAAAAATACAAGACCGGTTTCAGATTATCTTCCCATATTGGGATTTGCTCTTCTGTTGAGTTATTTCATGTACCAGACGGTCATGCATGCACTTCCGGCAGACATGACCGACTATAACGGTCATGTCTATACTTATCTTGCCACATTCACGGGCAGCAGTGCATTCAGAAGTTGGATGATGTCGCCATATTATATGTGGCATTCGGTAGCCTTATTCTTCAGGCTGGTGCTCAGGCTTCCCATCGAGGAATCTGCTGTGGCATCAAGCTGTTTCTTTTATCTCGCATCATATTTCATCACTGTTTTCATGATAAAAAAATGGTGTGCTAATAAAAATATCAGAGCATCCGTGACACTCATCGGATTT
>JAGCRJ010000323.1 GCA_017964745.1 Lachnospiraceae bacterium | reverse complement strand
TGCTGCAGGCTTTGCGACCTTCTTAGGTGCTGCCTTTGCTACGGGCTTTGCTGCCTTCTTGGGCGCTGCCTTTGCCGCGGGCTTTGCTGTTTTCTTGGGTGCAGGCTTAGCTGCAGGCTTTGCTGCCTTCTTGGGTGCAGGCTTAGCTGCAGGCTTTGCTGCCTTCCCCTGTGCTGCCTTTGCTGCGGGCTTTGCGCTCTTTACAGGCTTAGCCGCTGCCTTCTTTGCTGCGGGCTTTGCGGCAGCCTTTTTAACATTTTTCTTTTCTTCCTTCTTAGCCATCTGGTTTATTCCTCCTCGTCTGTGATACGTAATTTTTCCTGTTTAAGTCTGTCTATCTCGATCCTGCAGTTAAAGACCTTGAGTTCTTTTTCCGGATCATCCGTCGTCATCAGAAGATCGCATTTCCTTTCCATGACTTTAATGATCAGATCCTTCAGCATTGCCATCCGCTTTTCCGGAGTGTCAATATCCGGTGCGGAATTCTGCAGGATACCCGTTGCGTCTTTAATGAGTTCCTCATCTTCAAATCCTGCGAGAAGCTTCTGCGTATCGAACTCTCCCGTCTCAAGCATCTCATAAGCTCTGACCGCAACCTCTCTGCACGATCCCGGTGAGAAATCATCTGCCTTCAGGTATCTCTTGACCACCCTGAAGATCGCCGGTTCATCCGTCATCCACGTCAGGAGCGAGCTTTCCGCGGGCGTCCAATCGCTTTCCTTCTTTTTGCCGGAAGGCTTCTTGGGCGGTGAATATACCGTCTTGCCGGCAGATCCGTTGGAAGCATATTCCGGAGGTCTCGTCTCTTCCAGAAGCTTTGATACTTCGGAAGCCGGGATGCCGAACCTGCTCACGACCGCGCCTGCGTAGGAATTCATCCTCACCTCGTCTCCTCCGAACATCCACAGATTCTCTACGATCTCGCGTTTGCATCTGTACTGTTCTTCGGGATCCGACAGGTCATATCTTTCCTTTACCCTGTCTTCTATATAAAGGAATCCGTTCTCCGCTTCTTCGATGCGCTTTTCGAATTCCTCCGGACCGTTCTTGTTCAGGAATTCATCCGGATCCTTGCATGGCTTAATGCTTATCCTCTTCGGTGTGATGCCGACGTTCGTGAGCATCCTTACCGCCTTGAGAGCCGCTTTTTCCCCGGCTTCATCCATATCGTATGCGAGGTAAACATCGCGCCTGTCTCTTTTGATCATCGCAGCCTGTTCTTCGGTAAATGCCGTTCCCAGGGATGCTATCGCGGAATCGAATCCCGCCTGGTGCATCGATATGACATCCATATATCCTTCACAGAGGATGTAATATTTCTTGCGCGATCTCTTGGCGAAATTGTATCCGTAGAGATTTCTTCTTTTATCGAAGATGGGGGTCTCGGATGTGTTCAGGTACTTGGGCTCTCCGCTTCCGAGAACTCTTCCGCCGAAACCGATGACCTTCTTATCCGGTGTTATTATCGGGAACATCACCCTTCCGAAAAATGCGGAGCTCATTCCGTACTTTTCATGGTTCGTTGCCATTCCCGAGGCGATTATCAGTTCGTCCGAATAGCCCTTCTTCCTTAAATGATCGACAACCTCACGTCCGTTGTTGCCGGCAAAGCCGAGTCCGAAATGTCTTATCGTCTCATCGGTAAGGCCTCTGTCCTTAAAGTATGCCAGACCCCTCTCACCGTGCGGCGAAGTCAGGTTGTTCATGAAAAAGAGAGCGGCGTCCGAATTGATCGCTTTCAGAAGATCGGACCTCTGTCGTCTTTCCTTGTCCGCGGGGGAATCCTCTGCTTCCTTTACCTCCATACCCGCACGCTCGGCAAGGATCTTAACGGCTTCCGGGAAGGATACGTTCTCGTACTTCATGACAAAGCCGAAGACGTTTCCGCCCTCACCGCATCCGAAGCAGTGGAACATCTGCTTGGGCGGATAGACCGAGAACGACGGGGTCTTTTCATTATGGAAAGGACACAGTCCCCAGTAATTATTTCCTTTTTTCTTGAGAGGCACGTAGCTTCCCACGACATCGAGGATATCGTTGCGGGATCTTACTTCCTCTACGAATTCATCCGTAAAATACATTTATCAGATCATCTCCCATGATTTGGGAACAAAGAGGTCATTATATGTAAGGATCGCGAATCTGTCGGTCATGGCACCTACGTAATCACACACAGCCCTTTCGGGAGCTTCACCCTCATCGATCATCTGTCGGTTCTCCGCAGGCAGCTTATCGAGATGGTGCATGTAATAATCGTAGAGCGTTATGACGAGAGTTTCGGCCTTGCCTTCTTCGGATTTGATGTCGGGGTTCGTATAAACCCTTTCAAACATGAACTGCCTGATCTCCTTCATGGCATTCATCACGCCGTCACTCATGCAGATATCATTCTTTTCCTTGCTGTTTGTGATGATATCGTGCATAAACGTGTCGAGCCTGTCTCCGGGAGTCGAGCCGAGGACATCCCTTATCGAAGCGGGAACATCCATCTCCGTAAGGACCCCTCCTCTTACCGCATCGTCCATATCGTGGTGGATATATGCGATCTTGTCGGATAATCTCACGACCTTGCCCTCAAGCGTTGAAGGCATCCTGGAGGTCTGGTGGTTCAGTATTCCGTCCCTGACTTCCCATGTAAGATTCAGGCCTTTTCCGTCCTTTTCAAGCTTTTCGACTGTTCTTACGCTCTGCTCGTTATGCTTAAAGCCAAGGGGACAGACAGAGTTGAGTGCCCTCTCACCCGCATGTCCGAAAGGAGTATGTCCGAGATCGTGTCCCAGCGCTATTGCCTCGGTGAGGTCCTCGTTCAGCCTGAGTGCCTTGGAGATCGTGCGGGCTATCTGTGAAACCTCGAGTGTATGGGTAAGCCTGGTCCTGTAGTGGTCGCCCTCGGGGATCAGATAGACCTGGGTCTTATCCTTAAGCCTTCTGAAGGCCTTGCAGTGGACTATCCTGTCGCGGTCCCTCTGGTAAACGGGTCTTATGTCACACTGGGGCTCCTCGGTATCGCGTCCTTTTGAATTTTTGGAAAGTGATGCGTAAGGGCTTAAGATCTGCTCTTCACGCTCCTCAAGCATTTCTCTGATGGTCATAATTTTCTCCTGAAAAACAGTCACCGATTGTATATACCC
>JAGCRJ010000322.1 GCA_017964745.1 Lachnospiraceae bacterium | reverse complement strand
ATTCCACCTTATCTCCAACAGTCTTGCCTATAACGGGAATTAGACGTACAGCGGTGGTCTTGGCATTGACCATACCGATAGCCATCTCGTCCGCAATGATTCCTGAAATGGTTGCGGGCGTTGTGTCTCCGGGAACTGCGATCATATCAAGACCTACGGAACATACACAGGTCATTGCTTCAAGCTTTTCAAGAGTAAGAGCGCCGCAGGCAGCGGCATCGATCATACCCTGATCTTCGGATACAGGAATAAAAGCACCGCTTAATCCTCCTACATAAGAGGAAGCCATAACTCCGCCCTTCTTTACCTGGTCGTTCAGAAGTGCAAGTGCCGCTGTGGTTCCGGGTGCACCGGCCTTTTCAAGTCCGATCTCACAGAGGATATCGGCAACGGAATCTCCGATGGCAGGTGTGGGTGCAAGTGAAAGATCGACAATTCCGAAAGGAACACCGAGTTTTTCACTTGCTTCCTTGGCAACAAGCTGTCCTACTCTGGTGACCTTGAATGCTGTCTTCTTGATGGTCTCACAGAGAACCTCGAATGATTCTCCTCTTACCTTCTCAAGTGCATACTTTACAACTCCGGGGCCGCTGACTCCTACATTGATGATGCGGTCAGCTTCAGTCACTCCGTGGAACGCACCCGCCATAAAGGGGTTATCATCGGGAGCGTTACAGAATACAACCAGCTTTGCACATCCGAGGGAATCCTTGTCTGCAGTAAGCTCGGCAGTCTTATGGATCATCTCACCCATGAGTCTTACGGCGTTCATATTGATTCCGGTCTTGGTCGAACCGAGGTTAACGGATGAGCAGATGAATTCAGTTGATGCAAGTGCTTCGGGTATGGATCTTAAAAGCAGTTCCTCGGCAGGTGTCATTCCTTTGCTTACCAGCGCGGAATAACCTCCGAGGAAATTGACTCCGACTTCCTTAGCTGCCTTATCGAGGCTCTTTGCAAGCTTTACGAAATCATCCGTTGACTTTGCACTTGATGATCCGATAAGTGAAATGGGAGTAACGGAAATTCTCTTGTTAACGATGGGAATTCCGAACTCACCGGAGATCTCCTCTCCTGTCTTTACAAGATCCTTCGCACTCTTTGTGATCTTGTCATATACCTTGTCACAGGTCTTATCTATATCCGAATCAATGCAGTCAAGAAGGCTGATGCCCATTGTAATGGTGCGGACATCGAGATTTTCCTTCTCGATCATTTCATTGGTTTCGGAAACTTCAACGCGGTTGATCATATCTTAAAAATCTCCTGTATCAGATTCTGTGCATCATATCAAAGATCTCTTCCTTCTGGCACTTGATGGAAACCCCGATCTGGGTTCCGAGCTCATCAAGTCCCGATACAAGAGTCTCAAAAGAATCCTTCATTCCGGAGATATCAACGATCATCATCATATTGAAATATCCGGATACGATTGTCTGTGATATATCGAGAATATTTACGTTTTCATTCGAAAGATATGTGCAGGTCTTAGCGATGATACCGACGGTATCCTTACCTACAACTGTGATAATAACTTTCTGCATAACTTCTCCTTTTTAAAGTCGCATATGCGAGTACATTCACTTATACTTCGAGGCACTCGCTGCGAACATCCCTTTTTGCGACACTGATATCAAAATCAGAAGCCCTGTAGGGATTATCTCCCATTGTAATCTCCATCCTGACCGATTCAAAAGCAAGAT
>JAGCRJ010000321.1 GCA_017964745.1 Lachnospiraceae bacterium | reverse complement strand
TTCTTCTCCGCAAGAGGCATAATGATATGTCCCGCACAGACAAGAGTCTCCTTATTTGCAAGTGCGATGTCCTTGCCGGCTTCTATCGCGGCGATGGTGGGACGGATGCCGATCATTCCGACAATGGCGGTAACGAGTATATCGTATCCGGGATCGGAAGCCATCTCAAGAAGTCCGTCCATTCCCGCAAGAACCTTCACACCGCTCAGATCCGAGATCCTGCCCCTGAGCTCCTCGGCAGCCTTCTCATCACCCATTGCGGCGATCTTAGGGCTGAACTCCCTGATCTGCTTTTCGATCAGATCGACACTTGTTCCCGCGGAGAGCGCGAACACTTCAAGCTCATCTTTATTCTGTCTTACGACCTCGAGTGTCTGAGTCCCGATTGAGCCGGTAGATCCCAGAACAGATATCTTTTTCATCGCACATACTCCATAAAGTTGACTCAGCGGGCGGAGCGCTGTGATATAGGTTTTAGCGGCCTCCGGAGCGCTGCGTGAATAGTCTTAATTGAAAATGTTATGTATGTCGTTGAAGAATACTACGACTACGATGATGAGAAGCAGCACCATTCCCGCGAGATGTACGTACGCTTCTTTTTTGGGCGGTACCGGCTTTCCGCGTACAAGCTCGATCAGTGCGAAAAGAAGACGTCCACCGTCAAGTGCGGGAACCGGCAGCATGTTGAAGATTCCGAGATTGACCGTAAGGAGCAGCATAAGGTTCAGCATGTTCACAAGGACGGTCTGCCATCCGTACGGACTGGTCTCTTCAATGATGTCACCGACCATGTTGACGACTCCGACGGGACCCGCAACATTCTCACGCGAAAGCCTTCCGGTTATGAGCGCTCCCAGGCTCTTCCATACCATGATCACGTTATATCTCATCTCGTACCAGGTATACCTGAAAGCATCAAAGCCCTTAAGCTCTTCGACATACGAGTCATTTATGATTCCGAACATATATCTTCCGTACTCTTCACTGTAGTAAGGAGTAAGAACGATATCGAGTTTCTCTCCGTTTCTGTCCACCGTAAGCTCGGTGTCTCCGCCGCGGTAAAGAGTCGTATATACCGACAGCTCATCATACAGATAGATCCTGCTTCCGTCGATCGCGGTGATCTTATCACCGGGAAGAAGTCCCGCAGCCTCCGCAGCACCGCCTTCTATGACTTCGGTGACAACCGGCTCGCGGATAAGGATCATATTCACCATTATGAACGCAACAATGAATCCGAGAATGAAATTGAACAAAGGCCCCGCCACAAGAGTTGCTATCTTGGCCCAGGGCTTTGCACTCGGAAACTTGGATCTGTCGGGTATACGGTTTTCGTCTTCGGACTGTTCATCCTTATCGATCTCATCCATGCCGTCATAAACGCATGCTCCGCCGAGAGGAAGAATGCAGACCTTAAAAACAGTTTCACCTTTTTTGAACTTGAAGATAACCGGGCCGAAACCTACGAGAAACTCTTTGACCCTGATGCCGTTTGCCCTGGCAAGCAGGTAATGACCGAACTCATGAGAAATGACGACGATCGAAAAGATTATGATAAACCATAAGATTGAAGATATCATATTCATAGCAAAACCTCTTACCGCATCCTGAGATCATGATACGGTGATCAGAAGATAAGTAAGTATGTAAGCTGCGGGAGCGCAAAGTATCATGGAATCAAATCTGTCCATGATCCCGCCGTGTCCGGGAATGAGCTTTCCGAAATCCTTGATATTGTTGTTGCGCTTTATGCCGGAAGCCGCAAGGTCTCCGACCATTCCCATGAGTGCTCCGACTCCGCAGATAAGCGCAAGTCTCCACTCAACATAAGGAACGGGAAGGAATCTCTTTACATAAAAGATTCCGAACAATAATCCTATAACGGCACTTCCGATGATGCCTCCGATACAGCCTTCCGTAGACTTCTTGGGAGAAAGCTGTCCAAAAGGATGATGGCGTCCGAAAAGCATACCGCTGCAATATGCAAGGGTATCGCATCCCCAGGAAGTGATAAGAACGATCCAGATGAGAAACTCCCTGCCCTCAAGCTCTCTTATCATGTAAATAAAGCTGAGCATAACGGGACAATAGATCACACTGAAGACTGTTCTTACTACGCGGTCTGAAGAATACTTGGGGAATCTCAGAACAAACCAGACAAGCTCGAGAAGCATAAAGCCGCCGATGACGAGGATCAGAAAGGTCCTGTCATCAGTGAAAGTAACGGACAGATAGTAAAGAATGATCGAAGCAAATGCGATGTTATCCGGACCGTTAAGTTCACGGCGTTTGGTCTCGGAACAGAGAGCCTTTACCAGTTCACAATAACCGATAAGGGATATGATCATTAAAACGGCGGAAAGAAGATATCCGCCGATCGCGAAGGAAAATCCAAGCCCGAATATAAGAACTATTCCGCTTAAAAGTCTTTTGACGAACATCAGGTTCTCCCGGTTTTTTATTCTTCGCCTTTGACAAGGCCGCCGAAACGTCTGGTCCTCGACGAATAGCTTTCAATAGCCTTATCGAGTTCGGCTTCGTTAAAATCAGGCCATGCACAGTCGGCAAAGTAAAATTCGCTGTATGAGATCTGCCACAGCAGGAAATTCGATATCCTCTCTTCTCCGCAGGTACGGATAAGAAGATCCGGATCGGGCATTCCCGAAGTATCGAGTGCGGATGCAAGATCCTCTTCGGAAAGGTTCTTCATAAATTCCGCATCATGCTCCGATGAAAGCTTTCTTACGGCACGGACGATCTCATCTCTTCCGCCGTAATTAAGAGCTATGGTAAAGTTAAGGCCGGTATTGCCTTTGGTCGCTTCCTCAAGTTCTGCGATCGATACACGCAGATCCTCATCGAGTCCGCTCTTATCTCCGATGACCCTGACACGCATATTGTTCTTCATCGCACGCTTAACGGAATTCTTCATGTAATCCCTGAGAAGCTTCATAAGCAGTGCAACTTCATCCGTCGGTCTCTTCCAGTTCTCCGACGAGAATGCGTATACGGTCAGATACTTGATCCCTTTGTTCCATACGATCTCACACATGTCTTCGAGAACATGCGCGCCCTGTACATGTCCGGCATTTCTGGGGAGGCCTCTTTTCTTGGCCCACCTGCCGTTACCGTCTAAGATTATCGCAAGATGCTCGGGAACATTAGCCATTATACGGTCATAAGCTCCTTGGTCTTCTCTTCAAGAGCCTTATCGATCTTGGCAATGTACTCATCGGTAAGCTTCTGGAGTGAATCGGTAAGATCGGCTGCTTCATCCTCGGAGATCTCGCCCTTTCCGAGCTTCTTGAACTCTTCGTTGCCGTCTCTTCTGACGTTTCTGAGAGCAACCTTTCCGTCCTCAGCCTTCTTCTTGATATCCTTAACGAGATCCTTACGTCTTTCCTCGGTAAGCTCAGGGAACTGAAGTCTTATGACACTTCCGTCATTCTGGGGATTGATACCGATATCAGAAGTCTGGATAGCCTTCTCGATAGCTTTGAGAAGAGTCTTGTCCCAGGGTGCGATCTGGATGATACGAGCTTCGGGAACGGAAACATTTCCTACCTGCTGAATGGGGGTGGGAGTTCCGTAATAATCAACCCTGATCTTGTCGAGAACGTGGGGATTGGCTCTTCCCGCACGTACGGAAGCATATTCCTCAGCGAGGAAATCAAGGGTCTTCTTCATCTTATCTTCATATGACTGTAATCTGGCATCCATAATTATCCGCCTTTCTTAAACCGTTATCCTGGTTCCGTTAAACTTTCCGTAAAGAGTATTTACTATGCTGCCCTCTTCATTGAGTGAAAAGACAGCCATGGGCATCTTGTTGTCGCGTGCAAGGATCGATGCTGTCATATCGACAACCTGAAGATTTCCTGCGATCACATCGTCGATCGTGATCTCATCGAATTTCTTCGCATCGGGATTCTTGGCGGGATCGGAATCGTAAACTCCGTCGATGGACTTTGCAAGAAGTATCTGATCCGCTTCAACCTCGACCGCTCTGAGAACGACACCCGTATCGGTAGAGAAGTAAGGATGTCCGGTACCTCCCGCGAAGAAAACGATATGTCCTTCTTCGAAAGCCTTGTTGGCTTTATCCTTGGAGAAAAGATCGGTAAAAGCACCTATGGTGAAAGGAGTGAGTATATCGGTCTTAAGTCCCACGGATCTGCAGATCTCGGAAACATAAAGAGCATTCATTACCGTTGCGAGCATTCCGATCTGGTCTGCCTTTGTACGGTCGATATTCTCCGAGCTTCTTCCTCTCCAGAAATTTCCGCCGCCGATGACTACACCGACCTGGGTTCCTTTTCCTGCGATCTCCTTTATCTGATCTGCGACCATCCTTACGGTAGGTTCATCAAATCCCTTGCCGGAGGGTCCTGCGAGTGCTTCTCCGCTGAGCTTCAAAAGTATCCTCATACCGGTCTCCTTTACGGTTTATCCTATCAGTTCTCTTTCTTGGACTTCTTCTCGGGTCTGGTCTCGGGCTTGTAATCATCAAAGAATGCGGTAGGGCTGACCTCTGCATAAGCCTGTGAGCAGATACCTTCAAGAGCAGCACCGTTGTTGATCTGTACTGACTTGGAGCGGATGTTACCCATTACGATAGCGGTTGAATCAAGGATGACGGGACCGTGTACATCGATGTCGCCCTTTACAGCACCTGCGATTGCTGCGCTGAATGCGGAGATGTTTCCTACGACTACGGTTCCGGCACCGATCTTAACAGAGCTTTCGCTGGTGACATTACCGGTGATCTTGGCATTCTCTGCGAATACTTCCTTTGCCTCGGAATTACCTACGATATGTCCGGTCACATTGAGCTTTCCTTTTACGGATACATCGCCGTTTACCTTACCGATAAGATCGAGTGATCCTGCCGACTCGATGTCACCGTTAACAACCATTCCTCCGGTTATTACGGAAGTCTCTTCTGAATAATTACCTGTCTCCATTTCATCTGCTCCTTTATACTCATAAGTTTCTTTGGTTTCTGTGATTGTCTCTTCTTCGGGCTCTTCTTCCTCTTCGGGAATCTCCTCTGCTACGGGTTCTTCCTCAGCGGGAGCGTCCTCTTCCTTTTCGGTAAGGGCTGCGAATGCCTGATCGAGAGCCGCCATATAATCCTCGGTCTCCGGTGCCTCTTCGGCGGGAGCTTCATCAGCTTCGGTATCTGCCGCTGCAAGCTCTTCTTCGGTCGCATCCTCCGCAGGCTCTTCCGAATCCGCGGAAAGACCTGCAAGTATCGCATCGATATCATCACCGATATCTCCGGTGCTTTCCTCACTCTCTTCGGGTGCGGCATGAAGGTCTTCGCCGCCGAGATCCGATACAAGATCCTTTAAAAGAAGTGAAACATCATCAACCTCTTCTTCGGATGCGGGGATCTCTTCTTCAATCTCTTCATTGCTGAGTGCCGCGGCTTCGTCGAGTCCGACAAGTTCAGCATCATTAAGGAGGCTGTCAGCCTGTGCGTCTGCCGCTTCTTTTTCCTTGGCGGAATCAGCTACATGGGACAGATCCTGTTTTAATTCACCGAAAAAACCCATTTGTTACCTCCGTATTTTTATTGTTCAGGGATGGTCGTGCTGTATGACAGTCGTGTCATAAGTTATGGGAAGTATTTCTGTGTTATCCATTGCCTGAATGGCTTCAATGATACTCGGAAGCGCATAAACCGTTGAATGCTTTGCTGCCGTATCATGGAAAAGAATCACCGTAGTATCCCTGCTCTCTATTCCCTGAAGTGCATTCTGTATTATCTGATCGGGCGTAAGCGGAGTCTTACCCGCATCGCCGCTTGAAACGTTCCAGTCAAAGTAAATGATACCCTGCGAATCAAGATATTCTTCAAGCTCATGCATATCGGTCGCACTTACATCGTTGGAGCTTCCGCCGGGGAATCTGTAGAACACGGGCGAATAACCCGTTACGTCTTCAAGAAGGGAACGTATCCTTTCGGTATCTTCCGCAAAGCTTTCGGGCGATGCATAGATATCGCTGTATATATGGGAGTAAGAGTGCATCCCGAGAGTATGTCCCTCTTCTATTATCCTCAGATATCTCGCATATGATGCCGTGCTCTCCCTGCCCACAACAAAGAATGTAGCTTTTACATTGTAAGCATCGAGGATGTCGAGAATATCATCCGTATATATGCTGGGTCCGTCGTCAAATGTAAGATAGACCCTGTGTACTCCGTCGGAATCGGAACCGGCCGCATATGTTACGCCGTTCCTGTCATATAAGCCCGCTCCGGATGAAGGATGAGCCTCGTACTCATCACTGGGATATGCAAGCGATGCATAGTCGTCCGAACAGGTGCGTGCGGCAAGCTCTGAAATATCGGATGAAGCGTAAGCGTTCTCCTCGATCCAGGAAAGCTGTACGAGTCTGCTCTCTCTTTCGCCGAGCTGCGTGGCCGCCCTGTATCCCTCAAGTCTCTTTTCAAGGTTTGAAACCCTTCCTCCGAGAAATGCTATCACCGCGCACATAAGTGCGAGCAATGCAGGGATCATTATCCTGATGATCTTTTCTGTTCGCTTGCTCATAAACCTGCTCCTTTGCGGCCGGCCGATAAGGCCGTGCAGGTTTATGCATAGCCTTTATCAGATCACAAGATCCGCAATATCATGAATAAGTCTTTCGGAATCAGCCCATCCGAGGCAGGGGTCTGTAATGGACTTACCGTAGACACCTTCTCCGATCTTCTGATTTCCTTCTTCTATATAGCTTTCTATCATCACACCCTTGACGAGATTCTTAATGTCGGGGTTGATGGTACGGTTGTGCATTACTTCCTTTACGATCCTGATCTGCTGCTTGAACTGCTTATCTGAATTCGAATGGTTGGCGTCTATGACAACCGCGGGATTTATCAGATCCATCTTGTTGTACATATCAAGAACTCTGACAAGATCCTCGTAATGATAGTTGGGCGTATTGTTTCCGTGCTTATTGGTGGCACCTCTGAGAACCGCATGTGCGGCGGGGTTGCCGGTGGTCTTGACCTCCCATCCCCTGTAAATGAAGGAGTGGGCATGCTGTGCCGCATAGATGGAATTCATCATAACGGCGAGATCTCCGCTGGTGGGATTCTTCATTCCCGCGGGAACATCAAAACCGGAAACCGTGAGTCTGTGCTGCTGATCCTCTACGGAACGTGCGCCGATCGCAACGTATGAAAGGATGTCGGACACATATCTCCAGTTCTCGGGATAAAGCATTTCATCCGCAGCGGTAAGACCGGTCTCTTCAACCGCTCTTATCTGCATATGTCTCATTGCGATAAGTCCCGCAACAAAATCCACACCCTTCTCGGGATCGGGCTGATGAACAATGCCCTTGTATCCGTCGCCTGTGGTGCGGGGCTTGTTGGTATAGATCCTGGGAACCAGGATCAGCTTATCCTTAACCTGCTCGTTAACCTTCGCAAGTCTGCAGACATAATCACAGACAGCCTCCTCATTATCCGCTGAGCAGGGTCCGATTATAACGAGAAACTTATCGGATTCCCCGGTAAAGACTTTTCTGATCTCGGCATCACGCTGTGCCTTGATCTGTCTTACGCTTTCGGGAACCGGATATTCGGCTCTTATCTCATCGGGTGTAGGGAGCTTTTTTATGAATTCGAATGACATACTTTTTTCCTTTTTTTACACGTTTAACACGCCTTCCGAACAGATGCGCGTCCAATTTGACATTATACTATATTGTCCGCCTCTGTTCAAACTTAAAAGTCTGAAAAAAGTATGTCTTTTCAGTTGAAACATGGGGACGGTTCTCCGCCCCCATGTCTCAGTAGTAGTAGTTGTTTATTACTTAATTCCTGGGATGAGCTCCTGCATATGTTTTTCTCAGGGAGTTCTGCGCCATACGGGCATAAACCTGAGTTGTAGATATATCGGAATGTCCCAGCATTATCGAAACACTCTTGATATCCGCACCGTGCTCTATGAGATGAGTCGCAAAGCTGTGGCGCAGAAGGCAAGGTGTAACGTCCTTCTCGATTCCGGCATCCTTAACGTAGGACTTGAGGATCTTCCAGAATCCCTGTCTTGACATAGCCTCTCCCTGATAGTTGGGGAAAAGAATGTCGCTTTCCTTTTCTCCGAAAAGCTTGCCTCTTCCGCTCTCAAGATATGCGATCATTGCACTTCTCGCATGTCTTCCGAGAGGGATGCTCCTGCCGTTTACGATGAGCATGTCGGTCCTCAGATCGACATCCTGCATGCGGAGCTTTACAAGCTCGGAAACCTTGATGCCCGTAGCGTACATTACCTCGAGCATCGCTTTATCTCTTAAGCCCTTGGGATCTTCGCTCGAAGGAGCTTCAAGGAGCCTTACAACCTCATCCTCGGTGAGGATATCGGGGTTGGTGCGCTCCACCTTGGGGCTTGTGAGTCCTCTTGATACATCCGTCTCAACTTCGTGACAGGTGTAAAGATATGAATAAAAAGCATGTATCGAAGCTACATTTCTTGAGATCGTGGAGGTCTTGAAATCGCCTGCCTCAAGGTAATCAATATAGCTTTCGAGATTGTGCTGTGTTACTTCGGTAAGATCTTCTATCGCAAGTCCGTTGCAATAGCTTTCAAGTCTGGTAAGGTCCCTTCTGTAGGACTGAATAGTGTTCTCGGACATTTTCTTCTCTTCGCCGAGATACTGAGTGAATAAGTCGAGATGCTTCCCCATCGATAAGTAAATTCCTAACCGGCTTCCGTGCCTTGTTTTTTCCGCTCTCCAACAGCGGCAAATCGCATTATAGAAAACGTTTGACGGATTTTCAAGGAAAAAAAAGCATAGAAAAAACACCGAAATTTCTACGTTTTTTTCACACCACAATATGTTGTAAAAGGGGTAAAAAAATCGGGCTTGTGACCACAAGCCCGTAGAAAAAATTAATAAATTATAAGTGATATTTTGAAGCGTACAGAAGGATGCCGATGACCGTTTTCGCATCCTGGATCTTGCCGTCGTAGATCATCTGTCTGACCTCATCGAGGGTATATGCCTCGAGGTCGATGTATTCGTCATCGTCGAGATGCTGGGGATGCCTGTCTTTGAGTCCCTTTGCAAGGAAAAGACCGATCTTTTCGTTACAGAAAGCAACAGTCGTATAAATGGTCGTAAGATATTCTATATCGTCACAGATATATCCGGTCTCCTCGGCAAGCTCGCGTTCTGCGGCATTCCTTGGATCTTCGTCCTTTGAATCGAGTTTTCCTGCGGGAATCTCGAGCGTCTGTCTCTCAAGAGGGTTTCTGTACTGGCGCACCATAAGGATCTTGCCGTCTTCTCTTACCGCAACCACTGCGGCGGCTCCCACATGATCGATCAGGTCCCACTTGACCGTGCTTCCGTCGGGCATCTGCATCGTGTCCTGGTAATAGTCGATCACGCGGCCTTTTGTGATCAGGGTTCTGTCTATTCTCTTTATCTCATCCATAATCTCACCTTTTTCCGTTCGTCACCGGGGACAGTGCCTGTGACACATATTTTTATCTTAAGTCTGCAGATCACACATAGCGGCAGGACCCGCGGATTAATATAAATGAGTCACAGGCACTGTCCCCCGTGACTCATTGATGATCGGTATTATACTTCGAGGAGTTTCTCAACTGCTGCGAGCTTTACGCAGAGTACGAGGAGATCGGTGGCCTGGGACATCTCTTCGGGTGAAGGATATGAGGGTGCGATACGGATGTTGGAATCCTTGGGATCGTTCTTGTAAGGATAGGTTGCGCCGGCACCTGTAAGGGTGACGCCTGCTTCCTTGCACATTGCTACGACCTTCTTTGCACATCCCGCCATAACTTCGAGGGAGATGAAATATCCTCCGTTGGGAGTTGTCCAGGTTGCGATGCCTGTTCCGTCGAGTTCGTTCTTAAGTACCTGCTCGCATGCTTCAAACTTGGGACGAAGGAGTGCGGCATGCTTCTTCATGTGCTCCTTCACGCCGTTAATGTCCTTGAAATATCTGACATGTCTGAGCTGGTTGATCTTGTCGTATCCGATGGTCTGTACGGTAAGTGACTTCTTGATGTCTGCGATGTTGGCTGCAGATGAAGCTACTGCGGAGATTCCCGCTCCCGCAAAGGAAACCTTTGAGGTTGAGCAGAACTCGAATACCATATCGGGATTACCGGCCTTCTCGCACTCGGAGATGATGTCGAGAAGCTTGTCCTGACGGCTCTCAT
>JAGCRJ010000320.1 GCA_017964745.1 Lachnospiraceae bacterium | reverse complement strand
GGGACAAGCACCGAAGGGATTGTTGAACGAAAAGCTCCTGGGCTCAACCTCGGTAATGCTTACTCCGCAATAAGGACATGCATAGGAAGTACTGAAGGAGATAGTCTCTCCTCCGACCACATCGACATTAAGCTGACCCTCTGCGATCTTGAGTACGTTCTCCGCAGAGTCTGTGAGCCTTCTTTCGATTCCGGGCTTTATCACAAGTCTGTCGACTACGATATCGATGTTGTGCGTGTCATTCTTTTCAAGAGAGATGTCTTCGGAAAGATCGTACATGATCCCATCGACACGCACCCTTCCGTAGCCCGCTTTTCTTGCGGAATCCAGGGTCTTCTCGTGTCTTCCCTTACGCCCCCTGACAACGGGAGCCATGAGCATGATCTTCGTGCCTTCCGGAAGTTCCATGATACGGTCGACGATCTGGTCAACCGTCTGGCGCTCGATCACCCTTCCGCACTCGGGACAGTGTGGTATACCGATCCTCGCATAGAGAAGCCTGAAATAGTCATAGATCTCCGTGACGGTTCCAACGGTCGAACGTGGATTCTTGTTGGTGGACTTCTGGTCTATCGAGATCGCGGGTGAGAGTCCGTCTATCGATTCGACATTGGGCTTTTCCATCTGTCCGAGAAACTGACGCGCATAGGAAGAAAGAGACTCCATGTAGCGTCTCTGACCCTCTGCATATATCGTATCGAATGCAAGCGATGATTTTCCGGAACCGGAAACACCCGTCATAACAACAAGAGAATCCCTCGGTATTTCCACCGAGAGATCCTTGAGATTATTTTCCTTAGCTCCCCTTACAATGATCCTGTTGCGGGGAAGTATCTTCATATCATTTTTCATATCCGTAATTCTTACCGGCCCTTGCGGCCTCATGATACACATATTTACAACGGAGTAAGTGTATCATTTTCACGGATGAATGTCTACAGTTTTTCGAACGTTTGTTTGTATTTATTTCATGCTCTTAAGCTCGAACAGTTCGTCACGCAGAATTGCCGCCTTTTCGAAGTCGAGATCCGCCGCAGCCTTTCGCATTGCACTTTCTGTCTGTGCGATAAGCTCTCGGAGTTCCTTCGCAGACATGGATTCGGGATCCTTCTTCCATTTGACCTCATCGGGATCCACCTTCTTGGTGATACTGATAAGATCACGGACCGCCTTTTCAATGGTCTTGGGAGTGATTCCATGTTCCTTGTTGTATGCCTCCTGGATCTCACGGCGTCTTGCCGTCTCGTCCATCGCAGCCTGCATGGAACGGGTTCTCGTATCGGCATACATAATTACATGGCCTTCGGAATTTCGCGCAGCTCTTCCTATTGTCTGGATCAGCGATGTTTCCGAACGAAGGAATCCTTCCTTGTCAGCATCGATTATCGCAACGAGACTTATCTCCGGAATATCGAGGCCTTCTCTCAAAAGATTTATTCCGACGAGCACGTCAAACACATCGGTTCTCATATCGCGGATTATCTTGGTCCTTTCGAGAGCCTTTATATCCGAGTGCATATATCTTACGCGAATGTCCGCATCCTTGAGATAATCGGTAAGGTCCTCAGCCATCTTCTTGGTAAGGGTTGTTACGAGGACTTTATGCTTCTTTTCCGTCTCTTTCCTGATCTCGGATATAAGATCGTCAATCTGACCTTCAACGGGACGCACCTCAACCTTCGGATCAAGAAGACCG
>JAGCRJ010000319.1 GCA_017964745.1 Lachnospiraceae bacterium | reverse complement strand
GGCGGTTATGAGGTCTATCATCAGTACGTCATAAGAAGTGAGCGGAGGGATGAGCTGATCGAATACCTTAAGGAAAAAGAGATCGGCACCATAATCCACTACCCGGTTCCCCCTCATCTCCAGCAGGCATATGAGTATCTGGGTCATAAAAAGGGAGACCTTCCCATCTGCGAAAGATATGCGAACGAAGTACTGTCCATACCCATGTACAATGGCATGTCCGATGAGGAACAGCAATATGTGATTGATGCATTGAATGCTTTCTGATAAATCAAGATAAAATATTAAATCAGGTCAATTTTGGCAGGAGTCGGAATTGACCTGATTTTTTGCATAAACAGCGGAATTTCGCGGTTCTTTGACAAAGCACATTAAAATAAATCAATAAAATGCATTAAAATCGCTCTTGATTTTTGCTTTTTTGAGTGATAATGTATCGCTATATTAAGCAGTGCGGGAAGTATATCCGCAGTCAGGAGATTATATGAGCAAGATCAATATAAGTGAGAAGTATCAGCCCACATATCACATGCCTCCGGTATGCGAACACAAATGGGTAAAAAAGGACAGGATCACCGCACCTCCCATCTGGTGCAGCGTAGACTTAAGAGACGGAAACCAGGCTCTCATCGATCCCATGAGCCTTGAGGTCAAGCTGGAGTTCTTCAAGCTCCTTGTTGATGTAGGCTTCAAGGAGATCGAGGTCGGATTCCCCGCATCATCCGATACCGAATTCGAATTCATCCGTGCTCTTATCGAGAAGAACATGATCCCCGATGATGTCACGATCCAGGTTCTGACACAGGCGAGGGAGCACATCATCCGCAAGACCTTCGATGCGGTTAAGGGATGTCCCAAGGCGATAGTCCATCTCTACAACTCAACCTCCGTTGAGCAGAGAGAGCAGGTATTTAAGAAGGAAAAGGCCGAGATCAAGAAGCTTGCCGTAGACGGTGCCGAGCTTCTCAAAAAGCTTGCCGACGAGACCGACGGAAACTTCATGTTCGAATACAGCCCCGAGAGCTTCTCGCAGACCGAGCCCGAATTTGCTCTTGAAGTCTGCAACGCAGTTCTCGACGTATGGAAGCCCACTCCCGAAAAGAAGGCGATCATCAATCTTCCTTCCACCGTACAGGTTGCAATGCCCCATGTTTTCGCAGACCAGATCGAATTCATGTCCGATAATCTCAAGTACCGTGAGGGCGTGGTCGTATCCGTTCATCCCCACAACGACAGAGGTACCGGAGTTGCCGATGCCGAGCTCGGCGTTCTTGCGGGAGCAGACAGAGTCGAGGGTACTCTTTTCGGAAACGGCGAGAGAACAGGTAATGTCGACCTTGTCACCGTAGCCATCAACATGATGACACACGGAGTCGACAGCGGACTTGATTTCTCGAACATCATGGCTATCCGCGAAGCATATGAAAAGTACACCAATATGAAGGTCCACGAAAGAACTCCTTACGGCGGAGACCTCGTATTTACCGCATTCTCCGGATCCCATCAGGATGCGATCAGCAAGGGAATGAACTACCGTGCGGACGGCAAGACCGGAAAGCGCTGGGATGTTCCCTATATTCCCATCGATCCCACCGATATCGGAAGAGAGTACGAATCCGATGTCATCCGTATCAACTCCACCTCGGGTAAGGGCGGCGTAGCATTCGTCCTCAAGCAGCAGTTCGGCTTCAGCCTTCCCGCTGCTATGAAGGAAGAGGTGGGATACCTGATGAAGGGTGTCTCTGACAGAAAGCACAAGGAGCTTAAGCCCGATGAGATGTTCCAGGTATTCGAGGATGTCTATATCACTTCAAGACCCGTGTTCGATGTTACCGCAATCCATTACAAGCAGCTCGGCGAAGCCGGTATCGAGGCAGCCGTAAGCTTCAAGGACAAGAACGGTGAGATCGATGTTTCAACCATAGGAAACGGACGTCTCGACTCCGTGAGCAATGCGCTCAAGCTCTATCTGGGTGTCGATTACGAGCTCACCGGATATGAGGAGCACGCTATCTCCAAGACCAGTTCCTCCAAGGCTGCGGCATATGTAAGTGTCGTATCCGAGGGAAAGACTTACTGGGGCGTAGGTGTCGATGAGGATATCATCAAGGCATCAAATGCCGCACTCGTCAGCGTTGTCAATAAGGTTGCGACCGAGCAGCATGTAAACCGCGGACGTGAGGAGAGGCTTGTAGAGATCCTTACCTTCATCCAGAGAAATTACAAGAGCGTTACCCTTGACGATCTCGCGGAGCAGTTCCACTTATCAAGGCCCTACATTTCCAAGTACATCAAGGACAAGTCCGGTGAGACCTTCCAGGATGTCCTCAGGATCGAAAGACTCAAGAGAGCCAAGACCCTTCTTAAGGAGACCGGCAAGAGCATCGAAAAGATCGCCGAGGAGATCGGATACGACAATGTCGAGCATTTCAACAGGCTCTTCAAGAAGACCTACGGAATGACTCCCGTCCAGTACAGAAAGAACTGATAAAAGGAAAAAATATTGAACGGCTGGTTAATAGTAAATTCATTCGTAAAATGGGATAAATTCAGCGAGATCTATGAGCTTCTCCTGGATGCGGGACAAGAACGCGGTGTGAGCCTTGAAATGAAGACTTCCTCCGATATCTTCTGCAGCGTCCAGAGCGAGTTCGATCCGCTGAAGCTTCCCGATTTTGCGATATTCTGGGATAAGGACATTCTCCTGGCAAAGCGCCTCGAGAAGATGGGGCTCAGACTCTTCAATTCATCAGACAGCATCGAGACCTGCGATGACAAGGGTCAGACCGCGATCGCGCTTCAGGCGGGCGGTATCAGGACTCCGCTGACATTCCTTTCACCCAAAGCGTATCCCGCATTCGGATGCACGGATATGACCTTTCTCAGAAAGGCGGAGGAAAAGCTCGGATACCCCATGGTCATCAAGGAAAACCGCGGATCGTTCGGTCAGCAGGTCCACCTTGTAAACAATGCCTATGAGGCCGAGAGACTGATCGCTTCTTTTAAGGAGCATCCCTTCATAATGCAGGAATATATCGAAGAATCCGCAGGCAGGGACGTGCGTGTCAATGTGGTCGGAGGCCGCGTGGTTGCTTCGATGTACAGATACAACGACAACGACTTCCGTTCCAATATCACAAACGGCGGAAGCATGAAGAAGTACGAGGCATCCGAGGCACAGGCGAAGATCGCGATAGATGCCTGCAAGGCGATAGGCCTTGATTTTGCCGGTGTCGACGTTCTTTTCGGCAAAGACGGACCTATAATCTGCGAGGTCAATTCCAATCCCCATTTCAAGACGACCCTTGAATGCACGGGAATAAACATGGCCGAGCATATCATTTCCCATATCGCGGAAGTGATGGGTGCATAAAATGGAAAAGTACGCACTCCTCGTATACGCAAAAGAAGACATAGAGAAAAACAGGTGGTTCATAGACCGGCTCACCTCCCTTTTTAAGGAGAGGGGAGTCGATCTTTTGCTGAAAACCCCCGAAGATGCCGAAGAGGTAGCAGATCCTTCCTTTGTCATAAACAGGTCGAGGGATCACCTTGTGTCGAAATTCTTTGAGGAAAAGGGCATCCGGAGCTTCAATGATTCGGAAACCGTCCGCATCGGTAACGACAAGCTTGAGGAATACGGGTTTTTTAAAAAGCTCGGTCTTCCGGTGATGAAAACGGTCCGCGGCGACACCCCCTTATGTGATATCCCGTTTTCCTTCCCCATGATCGTAAAGGAAAGAGCGGGTCACGGCGGGAGCGGAGTTTTCAAGGCCGAAAACGAAGACGAGCTTGCGAAGATCCTTGAAAACAGGGATCCTTCGGGAATGGTGATACAGGAAATGTGCAATGAGCCGGGAACCGACATAAGGCTCTACATCCTCGGAGGAAAGGTGATTTCCGCGATAAAGAGGACCTCGGAAGAGGACTTTCGGAGTAATTTTTCGCTCGGCGGAAGTGCCGGGGAAATAACTCCCGATGAGAAGATGACGGACTTTGCCCGCACAGTATGCGAAGAGCTTAAGCCCGATTACATTGGACTTGACCTTATAAGGAATAACGGAAGTCCGGTCTTAAATGAGATGGAAGACGCGGCCGG
>JAGCRJ010000318.1 GCA_017964745.1 Lachnospiraceae bacterium | reverse complement strand
GGTTTCGATACTCATGAAGCCGGCTTTTTATTTCTGGTTCTTCGTACTTGATCTGTTCATCGTGATCTACAAGAGAAGCAAAAAGGGTATAGCGGTATTTGCATATCCGTTCTTCTACCTGATGACCATGTTCCTCGGACCGTGCGTCAATTTCAGGTATATCTATCCCTTTATAGCGGCTCTTCCGGTTCTTACTTCTTTTGTGCTCTCAGAGAAAAAAACGGAGGAAGCGAAGTGATATCCGAATCCGGCTCCCGGAAAAAGAAATGTACAATTTCATTTCTGATAGTATCCGCCGGGATCATTTTTTCCTGTATCACGGCTTTCTTCGGATATGATATCCTGCCCGATTATCAGGATAAGCTGATACATCTCAGAAGGATCGCCGCATAGGCGGATACGATTAAGTCGGGATACTTTCCCGCGAGGAGCTATTTTGTGATGAACGGCGGAACGGGCTATGCGATGCCCGTGTTTTATCCCGATCTGAATCTGTATCTTCCGGCATTCCTTCACATTCTCGGAATGCCTCTCGGAATCTGTTATACGGTCTGTGTGATCGTCACAAATGTCCTGACCGCAGTTATTTCCTTTTTCTGCATAAAGGGATTTTTAAGATGCTTCCGGTCTTCGAAAGGATCTTCCGATGCGGTCTGCCGTGACGGATCCTGCGGATGCATTCCGGCTTCGATCGGTTCTTTCCTTTACACGCTTTCGGTGTACAGACTCACGAATGTTTACATCAGGGATGCCGTCGGCGAATATACCGCCATGGCTGTACTTCCTCTGGTGATCTACGGATTTGCAAGGATATACACATATACCGCTCCGGAAAAAAGAGATCGTTTTGACGGACTGAAATGTGCACTTCCCCTCGGAGTGGGCATGAGCCTTCTTGCTTACTCCCATGTGCTTACGACGATGGTCACGAGTGCGCTCCTTATACTTACCGCACTTGTGCTCTTTAAGAAAACATTCACTCCGCCGGTTTTCGGAAGGCTTGCCTTATCCGCTCTGATCTTTCTTTGCCTGTCCGCATCGGTGCTCGTGCCAATGCTGGATTATATGAAGAGCGACACTTATCTGGTCAGCGGATCATCCTATATCATGAGAGGATTATATCCGGGATGGAGGGAGCTGTTCGAGCTCATTCCTTCGGGCTCGGGTTCGGGAATCGCATATGATCTGAGGATGCCGACGGCGATAGGAGCTGCGCTTGCCGCGGTTCTTGCAGCATACGCGGTATCGGCGGTACTCCGTTTGATCGTATCGTTACGCGACAAAAAGACTTCGGGAAGCTTTTCGGATTCATCCTTTGCCGGAGTATATCTGTTTGTTCTCGCCGGGATCACGCTTTTTGTTTCTAGCAAGTATTTTCCCTGGACATATATCGAATCAAAGCATAATGCTCTTTCGGCACTTCTCTGCAGCATTCAGTTTTCGTGGAGATATATAGGCATCGCAACCGTGATAACGGTATTCCTCGGATCGATCCTTATAAGGGATATGATGAAGAAAAACCGCCGCATGGGAATATGCACAGCTGCCCTTCTCTGCGTTCTGGCGGTTATTCCCGCACTTGTTCTCGAATGCAGGGCATGCTCGGAAAATCCACGTGCCCGGATCGGATCGGGAGCGGAGATCGGGATCGTGGGAGATGAGCTCTATTATCCCGTTTCCTGGAACAGGGATGCCGTATATGACGGAACTCCGCAGGCTTTCGGAGGAGCTGTGATCGAAAGCTTTGAAAGGACCGGCCACAGATGGACCGTAAAAGTGTCGGCAGAAAGCGGAGAAGGAAGCGTGGCATTTCCCGTGGTTTATTACAAGGGATATAATGCGGTATCGGACGGACTGCAGCCGGATACATACCGGGGCGATGACGGAAGGGTTGTAACGAAGATACCGGAAGGCTTTTCCGGAACGATCGTGATGAAGTTTTCCGAACCGTTTATGTGGAGGATATCCGAAGTGATCACACTTCTTTCGGTGATCCTGATCTGTGCCGCGATGTGCATGAACGGAAAGGCATCTGCTTCCGGCAGGAAGAAGGTAACGGAGGTGGCATCATAAAACTCATCGTTACAGATATGAATGATACTTATCCGGAGGAGTTCGGAAGCATTCTTTCGAAAGAGGGAATTTGTGACAACTGTGTCAGGATTTCCATGAAGGATGTCGATGGCAGGAATATGTACTGTGATGACGAAGCATACGGCATCATCAGGGAAAGACTTTCCGGATATCCGGATCCCG
>JAGCRJ010000032.1 GCA_017964745.1 Lachnospiraceae bacterium | reverse complement strand
GGAATTATTTACGAATGGAGATATTTATATGCGAAAGATATTTGCAACCGTTATTACATCATTGGTTTTTAGTTTATTTATCTTAGGATTATCCGGATGCGGAAATGATTATACGGTGATCAGGGAGGACCCTGAATGCGCGGAAGAAAAGGAAGCTGCTTTGGAAATACTGAACGAAAAGGTTCCGGAGTATTATCCCGATATTGATTTTTCTACGTATTTCTTTAATGCATATATATGTAATGCATATTTAAGTGGGGAACGCGAAACAGATCTGGTTTTCGCTTCCGGAACCAAAGCTGATAAGTATACGGATTTTGAGCAGTTAATGGTAAATATTGTTTCAAAAGACGTTTATACCAATTTTGAAAGTCAACCTGTCTTCGATTATGCAGAGAAACTGGTTAAAGAACTCTATCAGATTGATGAAGACGATATAATGATTGATATTTATTTCCAAGTAAGTGTTCCCTTATTCGGTGACCATGATCTCCCGGGCGACAGGACAACTGTTAAAGATCTTCTTCCGCTTGGAACAGTTGTTGATGAAGCGTATATTACCGAGGGCCTGGAAAGCGGATATTTCTATATGCATTACAGCATTGCTGTCGATGAAGATGTTGATCTTAACGATATGATCGAAAAAACGGATTTAAGTTCGCTCGGGATTAATAAGGAAATAATAATAGAACAGTATTCCCATGAAGATTTTCAAAGATATAATTATCAAGGTCTTTATACTTTTTGTGACCCGATAAAAACTGTTCGGATCGAATGTAAGAGTTCAGAGATGTGAGAGTTCTTGTTGAAGCGGAGAAATACCTGAACACAAAAAACTGATTGTTTTGGAGGTGTTTAATGGCGAAAAAAGTTATATTGGAATGGCTTTTGGAAGAGGAAAATCCTGAGGTCAGACTCAGAACCCTGAAAGAATACGAGAGATTACCGGAAGACGATGAACGAGTCGTATCGTGCAAAAAGGAACTGCTTCAGAGCAAAGTATATGAACGCGGCCTCAAGAAGCTGAAGAAAGACAAGCCCTGGGAAAAATATGATGCCATTATGGCATTTGCCGAATGGGGACTTACCAGGGATGATATCGGAAGCGACATAGATGATGAGGTCTTTGGACTGATCGAGAGCACAGGTTTCAAAATGCTGTGCGGAGAACCTCTTCTTCTAAGAAATCTTGTAAAGCTTGGATATTATTCCGAGGATATCGTTAAGAATGAGGTCGATTCCGTTCTTAAACTGATCAAGGATGACGGCGGTTTCGGATGCATCAGTACCAACAAAAAGATCAACGATCCAAGAAAGCCTCATAAGAGCTGTGCAAGGCTGACGGTCGAATACCTTCTGCTTGTCACCGAACTGTCTCTTCAGGGGCACAGACCTGAATGCGCGGATGACCTGGTTCATTACTTTACAAAGCGTAACATTTTCTATAGGACGGATGATATGAAGACACCTATGGTTGATGTTATGCTGGGAACATTCTATCCTCCGGATCCCATCAAGATCGGAGCACATATGATCGTCTATGCTTTAAAGGGGCTCGGATGTAAGCCCGGCTCTGCAGCGATGAAGGCGGGCTATAAAGTTCTTGATGAGCATAAGCTTGAAAACGGAAGATTCGTTCTTACCGCATCAAAAAGTGTACCTGCTTTTAAAGTGGGAAATGTCGGCGAAGAGAATAAGTGGGTTACCTTGTACGCATATATGGCAAAGGGAAATTTTTAATGGAATAAAGGATACTTATTATTGTATAAATATCTTGAAAACGTAAAGAAACTGTATGATTTAAATGAATATGAATTAAGCATGGCCCCCGGCCATGACGGCGGAAGAAATCAGATATTGATCTGCCAAAGAAACGGAAATCCGGAATGTGTATTGCGTTTTTCAACGCTTGGGGACAGAACAAAGGAAGAATATCTGGCCGAGGCGGAGTTTGTGCATTATCTGGCCGAAAAAGGTGCTCCCGTAGCGGATGTGATTCCTTCATTGAACGGAAATCTTGCGGAAGCGGTTTCATTGGATGGAAAAGAGTGTTTTGTTATGCTTTTTTCCTATGCCAAAGGAATGTTGATTTCAGACAACGGATACAGGTACAGGGACGGAGCGCCGCTTGAAGAATATTTCTATAACACGGGCCGTGCTCTTGGTGTGATTCACAGGCTTTCCAAAGAATATAAGCCCGAAAATAAAAGGTTAGGATTCTTTGACAAGTACAATCGTGAGTATATCGATGAGCTGATTCCTGATAAATATGAAGAATTAAAAATATCAATTGAAGAGCGGCTGGATAGCTTTCGAAGCCTCCCTGCTGATGAGAGTGTTTACGGACTAGTTCACTTTGATTTCAGCGACGGGAATTATCATATTGATATGAATACCGGGGATATTACGGTATTTGATTTTGACAACTGCATGTACTGCTGGTATATGTTCGACCTGGCAAATCTCTGGATTCACGGAACCGGATGGTTTCGGAATGAGCAGGATCCCGATAAACGCATGGAGGGAATGAAAGGGTATTTTGATACGGTGCTCTCCGGATACAGGAGTGAGACCGATGTTTCCGATGAGGACCTTTCGAAGCTGCAGCTGTTTGTTGATATGGTACTGATTGAGAACATAGTTGATGAATTTGAGTGCTGCGAGCGTGAGGGCGAAGACATAGACCCCGAAGATATCGAAGATGCCGCAGAGTGTCTGATAAACCATATACTGTATGTGGGGTGAACTATGGGGGCGTGGTTCCCGGTTCAAAGCAACAAGAAGCAGGCGCCTTCATTTAGGGTGATTTAATGAAAAAAAAGGACAGATAGATTATAATTCCCTTATCCTATGCATCTTACAGCTTGAAAATGCATCTTACCGTCTGTTTTATTGAGGCGTGTGAATAAATCTTATACAGTCTCCTTAACACGAAGAGATACTTTCTGAAAGGAGATAAAAGGTGAATAAGATTTATAAGAAAAACGAGGTCACGTTTGCAATACTTTGCATTGTGATCTATGTTGTGGGAACAAGCGCAGCTGAGTCGGTCTCGGCGACTGTCGGTATAATTAAGCTGCCGTCCATGATCTTTCATGCGGTATGTACAGCAATCCTTCTCATATGGCTGAAGAAGAACGGTCTCTTTGAAAAATACGGTCTTGTTCTTCCAAAATATAAACCGGCCGGTGCATGGTTCTATTTTCCGCTTATGCTGATCGGGTTTGCGAGCATCTATTTTGGAGTCAAGCTGAAGTATTCAATCCCGGAAACGGTATTCTACATTGTCAGCATGCTCTGCGTCGGATTCCTTGAGGAGATCATTTTCCGTGGATTCCTTTTTCTGGGAATGGCGCGGAAAAATGTAAGAACCGCGATCATTGTTTCATCCGTGACATTCGGGATCGGTCATATCGTAAATCTGTTAAATGGGCAGGATCTATCTGAAACTATGCTGCAGATAGTATTTGCGGTCATTGTGGGATTTATGCTTGTTACGCTTTTTTACAAGGGGAAGAGTCTTTTGCCCTGCATCGCCTTTCACGGGATCAACAACGCGTTAAGCGCGATCAGTGACGAAGAGGCATCTCTTCGGGTATTCGGATCGGTTGAAAGAGAGCTTTGGATCACGGTCAGCATTGCCATCGTGATCGCTGCATTTTACAGCATCGCGATGTGGAAAAAACTGAGTGCAGATACTGAGGGAAAATGGAGTTAAAGGTTAAACAGGTACCAACAGAGCAGCCGGAGGTCCTTGAGATCCGTTATCATAAGCTGACGGATGAGATCGAGGAGATCATCAGCTTTGTAAAATCACGGCAGGGACAGCTTGACGCGAGGAAAGACGGCCGGGAAATCGAAATACCCGTAGTGGATGTCTTTTATGCGGAATCGGTGGACAACAGAGTCTTCCTCTATACGGAAAAGGACAGCTTTGAGGTAAGGCTGAAGCTTTATGAGCTGGAAGAAAAACTGGGAGGCAGGTCGTTTATCAGAGTTCAAAAGAGCATGCTCCTGAATCTGATGAAGATCAAGTCAATCAAGCCGGCACTCGGCGGAAGATACAGTGCACTTTTGAAAAACGGTGAAGAGATCGTTATCTCACGCAAATATGTCATGGATCTGAAAAATGCCCTTACAAGACCCGGACATGGTGCAGGAGGCAAGGTATGAAAATCATAAAAGAAAGGCTGCAGGAGGCCGTCAGGCTATATTTTGTTTTAGTCACGCTGATCTCTGTGCTTCTCATGATCCTGGGAATGGCGTTTGACCGGGACAGGATACTGGGATATGAAGTATTCCTTTCGCCGCTCATTTATGCGGCCATCGGAATCATACCGGTCTTCTTTTTCGGAAATGAAAAAGAGATCAGTATGAAAAGACTCCTTATACAAAGGTTTATCACCCTCGGATTCATTGAGACGGTGATGCTGGCTCTGGCGTTTTCGGCAAGCACGATTCCGACGGAGAAAAAAGGCGTCGTGATCGGAATAGCTGTGGGGATCGTGGTGGTTTATGTTCTTTCGCTCGCCGCGGAGTATCTGTTTGAACTGGGAGTTTCTAAATCTATCAACAAAGCGCTGGCAGAGTATCAGAGTGAAAACGGCTCAAATTAATGTCCGGTCCGTAGAAGTTGAATTTTTTACTATAGGAGGTTTATCACATGGGTCTGGTAGCTATTTTTTTACTTATATTCCTCATCATTGTTGTTTCAACTATAGTTATAACCGTAACGACCATGTCAAGAACGCAGAATAAAGGTCTGAAGTCTGCCATGAAAGAAATGGGGATCGCTTTTACCCCCATGACCAAAGATACCTTCTGGGTGACCAGAGCGTGGTATGATACAACATTTGCCTCCCGCATTCCGTCGGTATCCGGTAACTTTGAAGCGTTTTCCGGTGTGCCTTTGGAACAAAGGATGAATAAAGAACTGATCCGTCTTCAGACCGGGCAGAAAGATCTGACCCGCGGTAATGCCGTGGTCAACGATATACCCTGGAATTACGCCATATCCACCAACGATAACGGTTCGGGAACCATCATCCGTACGCTTATAGCCGTGACCGGATATGATACAAAAGGATTATTATTTGAGGTCTTTCTCGGGAAACCGGGGACAATTCCTTCTGAGAACATTGAAGAGATCCTTTCTTTTATTACACGCGGACAGTGATATGTTATTTGCTTATGCTGAGGAGAAAGAGGAATGAGAAGACCGATGCCGGCAGGCGGATATGCAGTTGGTACATTTACCTATACCGTGAAGAACGACAGGGAGGAAGTGCTTCGCCCGGGAACTGAGAGAAGCATATCTGCGAGAGTCTATTATCCGGTCCTTAAGGATTCGGTTGCGGGTCTTAAGAAATCTCTTTATATGTCGAGAGATATGTTTAAGGCTCTTAAGGACAGTTTTAAGTTACCGATGAATTATGATAAGAAAACAGCGGCAGGGGAAAATGAATCTGAATGCTATGCTGATGCTCCTAGAATAACCGGAGACAAGTTTCCGCTGATCATATTTAATCACGGCTATCAGTCCTTTAGGGAAGGAAACTCATTTCTCTGCATTGAACTTGCTTCCCAAGGGTACATTGTAATCACCATAGGACATCCTTTGGAAGGACTTTGTACAGAATATGATGACGGTACTTGCATATTTGGAGACAAGAAACTGCTGAAAGAAGCAAATAAGCCTTTTATCCCCAATATGATAGCGATAAACAGACTTACAAAGCTTAATGGAACGGACGAAGAAAATGCCAAGGCTTTCGATGCCTATCAGGAAAGATTCGGTTTTTTTATGAAAAAACGACTTCCTGAATGGGCTAAGGATGTATAT
>JAGCRJ010000317.1 GCA_017964745.1 Lachnospiraceae bacterium | reverse complement strand
GACCCGAGACCGCAGCTCTTTATGCTGAGGCTGTTAAGTCCGCTAAGACCGTTGTTTGGAACGGACCTATGGGCGTATTTGAGAATCCCGTCCTTGCAGCAGGTACCAAGGCAGTAGCTAAGGCTCTCGCTGAGACCGATGCTACCACCATCATCGGCGGCGGTGATTCCGCAGCAGCTGTTAACCAGCTTGGATTCGCTGATAAGATGAGCCACATTTCTACCGGCGGCGGAGCTTCCCTTGAGTTCCTTGAGGGCAAGGTTCTTCCCGGAGTAGACGCAGCTGATAATCGCTAAACTATAAGGGTTCCGGCGAATGCCGGAACCCGTAAAATAAGGAGAAACATAAATGGCACGTAGAAGAATCATTGCCGGCAACTGGAAGATGAACAAGACTCCTTCAGAGGCAGTTGCACTCTGTGCAGAGCTCAAGGATCTTGTGGTTAACGATGCTGTTGACGTAGTTTACTGCGTACCCGCAATCGACATCGTACCCGTTGCTGAGGCTGTTAAGGGCACTAATGTTCACGTAGGTGCAGAGAATTTCTACATCGAGGACAAGGGTGCATTCACCGGTGAGATCTCAGCTCCCATGCTCAAGGAAGCAGGTGTTGAGTATGTTATCATCGGACATTCCGAGAGAAGAGATATCTTCGGCGAGAACGATATCCTTATCAATGCCAAGGTTAAGAAGGCATTCGCATCAGGCCTTACCCCCATCCTTTGCTGCGGCGAGTCACTTGCACTCCGCAAGGCCGGAACCTACAAAGAGTGGATCAAGAGACAGATCGAGTGGGATCTTACCGATGTGACCGCTGATCAGGTTAAAACTCTCGTTATCGCTTACGAGCCTATCTGGGCTATCGGAACCGGCGAGACCGCAACCGCTGACCAGGCTGAAGAAGTCTGTGCTATGATCAGAGAGACCATTTGCAGTATGTACGATGCAGCTACCGCAGAGGCAGTTCGTATCCAGTACGGCGGATCCATGAACGCAGGCAACGCTGCAGAGCTTCTTTCCAAGCCCAACATTGACGGCGGACTTATCGGCGGTGCTTCACTCAAGCCCGATTTCGGCCAGATCGTTAATGCTTAATTCCTCAGATATTTGTTTAAAAGAGAGACCACCGCGGTCTCTCTTTTTTGTTATAATAGGTCTTACCCATTGCAACCCCGATCCGGAGAATTCTTACCGGTATTTCAAAAGCTTATGGACAGGGAGAGAATATACAAGATCATAATCTGTATAATGCCTGTACTGCTGCTTATAGTTATCATAGTAAGCGGTGTTTTTCCGCATGCCCGTGTTTCGGATGCGGGAGAAGGAAATATCCTGACCGAAGAAGAGCAGAGGGAATCGAGGCTCACCGAGCTTCCCGGTGATGAAAATGCCGTGAATGAAAGCTTAACGGCAGAACCGGATTCCGCATCTGATGTCATTCCGGAGAGTGATGCAGACCGTATGGAAGATATGGTGACCCCGGGCATAGTGACACAGACCGATGAGGAGAAAGCCGACGCTTGGATCAGGGAGCACGGCATATATGCTCAGTCCGAATATATTGATATATCCCACATTGATATAAGCGATGTCGATATCGACATGATCATATCAAGACTTCCCAATGTTAAGCGTCTTGTAATGTGTGACTGCGGACTTGATAATGACGGTTATGCTGCCATACAGGACAGGCACCCGGACATCAAGATTGTATTTGAGATTGTGCTTGATTACTGGACCATACGCACCGATGTTGTTGCTTTCAGCACATTCAAAACGACCGCGGAAGAGTTCTATATGAACAATGATGATGCATATTATCTTAAGTACTGCAACGAACTGGTTGCTCTCGACCTCGGGCATAACTATGTATCGGATCTTTCCTTTCTTGAATATATGCCGAATCTGAAAGTGCTGATACTTGTCGATAACGTAAAGGAAAAAGACGGAGAGAGGTTGTATCACCTTACCGATCTGTCCGAGCTGAGGTATGCTACGAAACTCAGATATCTGGAGATATTCGCAAATAATGTATCGGATCTGTCATTCCTTGATTACATGCCGGATCTTGAAGATCTGAACATAAGCTACAATTCGGTGAGCAGCATCGAGCATATGCGTAACATGCCCAAGATCAAGAAGCTCTGGATGGAGCATACGTACATATCGGGTGCGGGCGTCAGTACACTTAGACAGCTCTATCCGAATGCGAGAATAGTCTCTAGCGGCGAAGGTTCGGTAGACCAGGGCTGGAGAAGCGGTGAGAGATACCGCGCCGTAAGAAGGATGTTTTTTGAAAATGTAATTGACGATTATTACAGGGATTAAAGCTTTCCGGGTTCGATTCCACACGAGTTAATTGAACCCCGGATAATTATACATACCGGAGGATGCTATGGCTGAACTTAACGTAAGATTTTATTCAAACTGTCTTTGCAGGACCGTCGAATTCAAGATGCTCCTTCCCAACGAAGAAAGAAAGGATATTCCATGGGAAGAAGATAAGCACAGGCCCGAGGATATGAAGACGCTGCTTCTTCTTCACGGATATACGGGAGACGGAGATATATGGGTAAACAAAGAACAGGCGACTGATCTCAACATCGCGGTAGTCGCTCCTTCGGGTGATAACAGCTTCTGGCTCGACGGTGAAGCCACCGGAAGAAAGTACGCTTCATACATCGGAGCGGAACTGATCGATTATGTCAGAAGAACATTCGGTATAGCAAAGACTCCCGATAAAACAGGCGTCATGGGACTTTCGATGGGCGGCTTCGGTGCGATCCACACGGCACTTGCATATCCCGAAACATTCGGAACCTGTGCCGCTCTTTCATCCGCGCTCATCCATCACGAGGTTGCGAAAATGAAGGAGGGATCCGGAAATTCCGTAGCCAATTACGACTATTACAGATTATGCTTCGGCGAGCCTTCAAAGCTTCTTGAAAGTGACAATAATCCGGAAATACTTGCAAAGAAGATCAAGGCTTCCGGCGGTAAGATGCCTAAGATCTTCATGGCATGCGGAACGGAGGATTTCCTTCTCGAGCCCAACAGAAGATTCCATGAATTCCTTGAAAGTGAAGGGATAGAGCATGTTTATGAGGAATCCGAAGGTGTCCACGATATGGTCTTCTGGAGTAAGTATTCATCGATCTTCATGCCGAAGATGTTTTAGGAAACCGATTTTTCTTGACTTGGAAACTAAAAGAATATATAATCTTCTCAAGTGAAAGGGAGTAGCCCAAAGGCGGAAACTTTTTCCACCCGGCTTGAGATCGTCACCCGGCATCATCGCAAGATGAAAGCCCGTATCAAGTGAGAAGGCAAGACTTTTACTGTAACTAAAGGTTGCGGTAAGAGTCTTTTTTTATAGGATTACCGCATCCGAAACAACAAAGCCGTCGGATGACGGTGACCACAGTACATCAAATGATCTTCATTGGATGTACCAGAGCCTTGAAAAGGCAGAAAGAGAGGATTTGTATGGAAGATTATGTAGGCATTGTTGTTCTAGCGGTGATCGCGCTGATCCTGTTGATCATCATTTTCATCACCGGCTATGTAAAGGCTTCGACCGATGAGGCTTTCATCATCACAGGTCTCCACAAAGAGCCCAGATACCTTATCGGACGTGCGGGCATCAAGATTCCTTTCTTCGAGAAGAAGGATGTTTTGAAGCTCCAGCTGATCCCCATCGATGTTAAGACCAGTTCCGCAGTTCCCACCGCAGACTACATCAACATCATGGTTGATGCTACCGTCAACGTACAGATCGGACATACCCCCGATCTCATCAAGAAGGCATCCAAGAACTTCCTTAACAAGAAGCCCGAGTACATCGCAGCTGTCGCCAGAGAAGTTCTCGAAGGTAATGTCCGTGAGATCGTAGGTAAGATGCATCTTGAGGAGATGGTTTCCGACCGTCAGAAATTCGCAACTCTCGTTAAAGAGAATGCGGATCCCGATCTCGAGGCAATGGGTCTTGTGATCACCAGCTTCAACGTTCAGAACTTCGTAGATGACAATCATGTAATTGAGAACCTCGGTGTTGACAACGTTGTACGTATCCAGAAGGCTGCAGCTATTTCAAGAGCTGAGTCCGAAAGAGACATCAAGATCGCTCAGGCGCAGGCTGACAAGGCTGCAAACGATGAGCAGGTAAAGGCTCAGACCGAGATCGCTACCAAGCAGAACGAGCTGGCTATCAAGCAGTCCGAACTGAAGCAGGAAGCTGACACCAAGCAGGCTGTCGCAGACGCTGCTTACGAGATCCAGCAGCAGGAACAGAGAAAGACCATCGAGGTCACCAGAGCAAATGCAGACATCGCTCGTCAGGAAAGAGAGACAGAGCTCAAGCAGCGTGAAGCTGATGTTAAAGAGCAGGTCCTCAACGCAGAAGTCAGAAAGAAAGCAGATGCAGAGAAGTATCGTCGTCAGCAGGAAGCAGATGCAGCACTGATCGAAAGACAGCGTGAAGCAGATGCTAAGAAGTACGAGCAGGAGAAGGCAGCAGAGGCAGTTAAGGCTCAGGCAGACGCAAGCGTTTATGCCAAGGAGAAGGAAGCAGCCGGTATTGCAGCCGTAGGTCGTGCAGAGGCAGAAGCAATCCAGGCAAAGGGTCTTGCGGAAGCAGAGGCAATGGAGAAGAAGGCAGAGGCATACGCTAAGTATAACAATGCCGCTATTACCGAGATGATCATCAAGCAGCTCCCTGCTATCGCAAAGGAAGTCGCAGCTCCCATCGCAGCTATCGAGAAGGTTACCGTTATCGATTCCGGCAGCGGAGATTCCGGTGTTGCAAGTGTAGGTGGCTATACTCCCGCAGTTATGGCTAAGGTCATTGAAGCCGTCAGGGAGACCACAGGTTTCGATCTTATGGACGTCATGAAGGCTCAGACCTATGACGCTAAGGTCAACAAGAACATCAATGTTACCGGACTTGAAGCAGAGACCGTAAAATCTGCTGTAAATGCCGTAAAAGGTGATGCAGAAGAGTAACTTGTATGACGGCGGCCCGGGCATTTAAGCCCGGGCCGTTTTTATTGAAAAATACAGGGTTTTCGACTAAAATATTGCTTGTATGGGGAAAAATGAGAGTGGAAAATTCAAGAATTCTCCTCTTGGGACAATACTCATTGTTTTCTTTTGTATTGTCGTTAATTTTGCGGGCAAACACATTGCTGTAAAATACGAATTGCCCCTCTGGCTCGATTCTATCGGAACCGTATTTGCGGCTTACGTCCTCGGTCCCATCAGCGGTGCCATCATCGGCTGCACCGGAAACATAATCTATTCCTTCTGGGATGCAAATTCACTCGCTTACAGTCTTACAAGTATTTTCATAGGTGCGAGCATGGGAACCGCGGCAAGGAAGAAGTATTTTGAAAGCTTCTTCGGCGCCACGACCGTAGCCGGCGGAGTTACCATAGGTTCCGTTTTTATCTCGACAATTCTCAATCTTTCATTCTATGGCGGTTATACGGGAAATATCTGGGGCGACGGCGTCGTCAATTTCCTCATGGACAGAAATATCCCCAAGATCATAGCATCGACCATAGGTGAAATGTATCTGGACTTTCTGGACAAGATCATAACGGTTCTTTTCATGTTTTATCTGATAAAGGCGGTCAGGTTCTTCAGAAAAAATGAAGTGAAGAAACCTCCTCTTATTACCGGACTGCTGGTCTTTGCTCTTATTGCATGTTCGCTGTATCCCTCTATGCCTGTCAGAGCCGCGGGCAGAAACGATGTCACATATATTCAGCAGATCTATAGCGCGGACAACGGACTTCCCTGCGGACATGCCAACGATATAGTTCAGACCAATGACGGAATTCTCTGGGTGGGAAGCTATTCGGGACTCTACAGGTATAACGGAAGCTCTTTCCGCTTTATGGAAGAGTTCGACAATGTTAAGAACGTCAACTGTCTGTATGTTGACGAAGAAGGCAGACTGTGGATCGGAACCAACGACAGCGGTCTTGTCATCGCGATAGGCAATGAACAGGTCAATGTGCTCAATACCACAAAGGGACTTCCTTCCGATTCCGTAAGAAGTATAGTCCAGAGCTCGGACGGAGACTATTATATCGGCACCTCCGATCATATGGTCGTTGTACGCCTTAAGAACGGCATCACGATATCTGCCGAGCTTCCGGAGATAAATTATGCACAGAGCCTTTCGGCAGACAGACAGGGTAACGTTGCCGCTGTAACCGCGGACGGCAGTCTTTATCTGTTAAAAGAAGGAAAGGTAATCTGTACGGTTCCGAGATTTGATGACAGCGTACTTTACTCTTGCTGCAGATTCAGTCCGGATGGGCGTCTCTATGCGGGAACAACCGACGGAAGAGTAATGGTCTTTAAGGTGATGGTCAACTCCGTCATGATCCAGCATACCCAGAATTGCTCCGGAGTTACGGAGATCAATGAGATCTATTTTAATGATGACACCATCTGGGTGCTTGCCGATAACGGTATCGGAAGACTTCACGGTAATGCCTATACCAAAGTTCCTACCGGTGATTTCAATTCATCCATAGAAAGAATGTGCTCCGATTACCAGGGTAATCTCTGGTTCGCATCGACAAGGCACGGGCTGCTCCAGCTTTCCGAGTCATGCTTCTCGGATCTTTATACGCTGTACGGACTAAGCAGCGCGGTCGTAAACACTACCGCCATTCATGACGGTATCCTCTATATCGGAGCCGATAACGGACTTACGGAAGTTCATCTTAATTCCGGATCGGTACGCCGTACTGCGATGTCTGAAACCCTGAAGGGAGTACGTATCAGATGCATACTTCCCGATTCTTCCGGTAATGTCTGGTACTGTACATACGGTAAAGGACTGATCTGTGAAAAGCCAGACGGCGAGACGATATTTTATAATTCCGAAGAATACGGACTCGGAAACAGGGCGAGGGGATGCATAGAACTTTCCGACGGAAGCATCGCCGCCAGCATAGATTCTGGTCTTTCCGTAATAAAGAACGGCAAAGTCGAGACCACCATTCCCTACGGAGACGAACTCGGTTCTTCGCAGATTCTTTCCCTTTGTGAATATTCGGACGGAAAGCTCTATCTCGGTACCGACGGAAACGGAATAGTCGTATATGAAAACGGTGAGATAACCGGACATATAACAAAAGCGGACGGACTCGGTTCCGAGGTCATCCTCAAGATGGTCTACGACAGTGAATATGATGTTATGTTCATCGTCACGAGTAACAGTCTCTGTTACATGAAGAAGTCCGTTATTTCACAGATTCCGGGATTCCCGTATTCCAATAACTATGACATTGTCCTTGATAAGGACGGTGAGGCTTTTGTTCTCGGAAGTGCCGGAATATACGTTGTCAGGAAGGCAGCACTTTTGGACAGCAGGGATGTTGAATACATGCTGCTCAATTCCAGACTCGGCTTAAGGGGCGCGCTTACCGCAAACTCATGGAATGTCGTGAGCGAGATCGATGATCTTTACCTTTCGACGGACCGCGGTGTAATAAAGGTCAATCTCGACAATTACAGATCCGGAAGAAGGGCATACAGGATCATGGTATCGCAGGTGATCCTCGACGGCGTGCCTGCGGATATAGAAAGAGGAAACAGGCTTACTGTCGACAAGGATGTCAATACCATCGAGTTTATTCCCGAGATAGTCAATTACTCACTCGAAGATCCGAAGATATCATATTATCTTGAGGGCGTGGACTTCGGATACAAAACCGTTCCCCAGAGCGAACTGACCGGTGTCATCTATACGAATCTTCCCTCCGGAGAATATACATTCCATATCGCGATATTGGACGAAGAGACCGGAAGGATACTTGAGGAAAGTTCATACGGATTTGTAAAAGAAAACTCGATATATGACAATAACTGGTTCATGTTCTATATGCTGTTTGTCGGAGGTCTGTTCGTTGGCTGGGCTACCTGGTTCTATACCAGATACTGGGCACAGAAGAAGATGAGCATGCAGCAGCAGAGGCTTGCGCTTGCGCTCAAGCAGGTCGAGATGGGCAATGAAACGATCATGGCTATCGCAAGGACGGTTGATGCCAAGGATATCATGACGAGCCAGCACTCGCAGAGAGTTTCGGAGTATTCCGTACTTATCGCCAAGAAATACGGATTCAGCGAAGAGGAAGTAGACAATCTCAGAAACGCAGCTCTCCTGCACGATATCGGAAAGATCGGAATCCCCGATGCGATACTCAACAAGCCCGACAAGCTGACTGATGAAGAGTATGAGAAAATGAAGATGCATGCCACGCTCGGAGCCGACATACTGAAGGACTTCACACTTGTCGAGCACGCTGCGGAAGGCGCAAGGTATCACCATGAAAGATATGACGGTACCGGCTATCCCGAGGGTCTTAAAGGAGAAGATATTCCTCTTTACGGAAGGATAATAGCATTAGCCGATGCATTCGATGCCATGACGGCCAACCGTGTTTACAGGAAGCGTCTTTCCTTTGAACAGGTCATGAAGGAACTTGAAAACGGCAGGGGAACACAGTTTGATCCCGAACTTCTCGATCTGTTCCTCGGATTACTGAATGACGGTGACATAGATATTGAAACCCTTTATGCCGATACGGAGGAAGTAAATGCCGGACGCTGAAAAGAAAAAGATCATATGGGTAGTGATCGCGTCTTTCATATGCATCCTTGAATTCTTTGCGTACAGGCATCTGGAAGAAAAGCTCGATTTCGGCCACAAGGAGATAACCGTCGGCCTTATAGTTGACGGGGACGAGAGCACTCCCTACAGTGAAAACTTCATACGTGCGATGAATACGATGAAGTCGGAATTCGGTGAAGACATCGATATCCTGATAAGGTGCAATGTTCCATATGATGATGTTGAATCCGTTCTCCGCGAGCTTGCCGGCAAAGGCTGTGATATCATATTTACCAACAGCTACGGATACGGCGAGACCGTTAAGGAAATTGCGAAGGAGTATCCGAATATCCAGTTCTGTCAGGCAACCTGTGACAATGCGGGCAAGGATATTGTGAAGAACTATCACACCTTTATGGGTGAGATATATGAGGGCAGGTATATTGCAGGCATGGTGGCCGGACTTAAGCTGACCGAGCTGATAGATAACGGCACCATAATACCCGAAGAAGCATGGATCGGATATGTCGGAGCGTATCCTTATCCGGAGGTCATTTCCGGATTCACGGCATTCTTCCTCGGAGCCAGACAGACCTGTCCTAGTGTCAGGATGAGAGTAAGGTATACCAATACCTGGACAAGCTATATGCTTGAAAAAGAACTCGCGGGTGAACTCATAGACGAAGGCTGTATCATAATATCCCAGCATTCCGATACCATAGGACCTGCCGTGATGTGTGAGAATGCGGTGACCGATCATCCGGTTTTCCATGTGGGTTATAATCAGGATATGATAGATGTAGCTCCCACGACATCACTTATAAGTACGAGGATCAACTGGACTCCATATATACGTGATGCAATAATAGCCACGATGAACGGACGCAAGATTGAAGAGGTTATCCGCGGACATGTTCACGGCAATGACATCGGAGCCGGATTTGAAAAAGGATGGGTTGAAATGCTTGAACTCAATCCGGCCATCGCTCCGGAGGGAGGCTCCGAGCTTGTCAAAAAAGCGATAGAGGATATGAAGAACGGACGCATCCATGTTTTCAGGGGAGATTATCTGGGACTTAATCCTGCGGATCCTTCGGATTCATGGGACCTCAACACCGAATATTACGAAAACAGTGAACGTTCGGCTCCTTCTTTCCGCTACATCCTTCAGGATGTGATAATAGTAGAATGATCCGCTTCAAAAAACAGGAGGATATATTTATATGAAGATCAGAAAACTTTTATTATCATTGGCAGCCTTTGCCGCAGCTGTATTTGTATATTCAAATACAGCCGTCGCTGCCCCCGTTCAGATGGCTGACGGTAATCTTTTTGATCCCGAATTCTATGCCGCATCATATCCCGATGTTGTAAGCATCTTCGGAACCGATCCCAATTACCTTTATCTGCACTATGTCGTCTGCGGACAGGCTGAGGGAAGACTTCCTTATGCTTCTTCAGGTGCTGTCGCAGCACCCGCAGCGCCCGTGGGACCGGCACAGCTTCAGCTCGATGTATTTTCCGCTCTTGTGGGACACGGAAGAGTTTTTGAGAACGGACATATCATTGCGCAGTCACCGGGTTATATGCAGATAGAGACTCCCGAGTATGTTTACACCATAAGCGGAAACGGCATCAATGTTTGGAAGGATGAATCAGTTCTTTTTGATGCAAATGCTTATGCAATGCTCAATCCCGATATCGCAGCCGTATACGGAACCGACAAGGCAGCACTCTGGAACCAGTACAAGACCCAGGGCGTATATCAGGGAAGACAGGCGGCCGGTACCACTCTTAATGCAAATGCAAAGCTTCTTATCATCCAGGTTGCACAGGCGATCACCACACCCGGCATGACAACGGAGCAGAAGATACGCGCCGTACATGACTGGATGATCAATTATGCCAATTATGACACCACATATGCCGATGTATCGCAGACTATCGAAGGCTTTATGTATAACAGGACTGCGGTATGTTCGGGATACGCCAAGACATTTGAGTATTTCATGACAGTTCTCGGAATTCCCTGTGAGACCATAACAGGATATGCCGACGGCGGAGACCATGCATGGAACAGGGTTGCTGTAAACGGTGTATGGCTCTATATCGATACTACCTGGGATGATCCCATTTACACCGTTAACGGGGTAAGAAGGGATAAGCTGTCGTATTCTTATTACCTGATCCCCGAAGCGCGCATTAATTCCGATCATTATCCCGCGGCTTACCACGATCTTTTTTAATCAGTTATTTCTGCACATAAAATATATAAGTTAAAGGAGCCTGAAAATATGATTTACAAATGTAAAAACTGTGGCGGTGATATGGTATTTGAGCCTTCCATCGGCAAGATGAAGTGCCCGTTCTGTGATTCAACGGAGTGTGAAGAAGTAAGCACCGGATCGGAGATCAAGGACGGTGACGTTGCCACCGAAGAGACGGCTCAGGAACTCGGATATTCCGCTGCGGGAAATCTGCTCTGTCCCAATTGCGGATGCGAGATAGAACTCGGAAAGTTCACATCGGCGCTCAGATGCCCTGCCTGTGATTCCAATATCATCGTTGATTCCAGGATGAAGGGAGAGTACAAGCCCGAATTCATGACTCCTTTTAAGATCAACGAGAAGAGCGCCAAGGAGATGATAAAGAAGAAGTTCGATTCATTAAGGTTTGCTCCCAGGGATCTTGTCAGCGAAGCAAGACTTAAGAAGATCCAGGGCTGGTATATGCCTACCTGGTTTTATGATATGGATACTACTCTCGATTACTACGCAACCGGTATCCAGGAAAAGAAGGAGACCAAGGGCAATACCGAGTATACCTATATCGATTCCTTTGACGTAAACCGTGTTATGGATGCGAAGTTTAACAGACTTCCCGTCGATGCCGCGGATGCTCTTCCCGACGAGATGATGGATCTGCTAGCTCCCTTCGATACCAAGGAATCAATGCCTTACGATTCAAGATATATGTCGGGATTCTATTCCGAGCAGTATAATCAGTCTGCCGATCAGCTCCGTCCCAGGGCAGAGAGCCAGGTTGAAAACTTCGGCAGAAGCATGTGCCACGACGAAGCACAGAGCGGTTCTCACGGCAGATACAACAGGACCGAAAATGAGAACCTCAAGGTTCAGTACAATGACGTAAGTGCACATTACGGCCTCATGCCTGTATGGAAATATGATTATACATACAAGGATCAGCCTTATCCCTTCTATATTAACGGTCAGACCGGAAAGATAGTCGGAACCGCTCCCGTTGATCCCAAGAGGGTATGGACATTTGCGGCGATCGTTACGCTCGTTGCAATTGCCATCGGTGTAGGTCTATCCTTTATGCTCGATTTCAACTTCCTCCTTCCGGTTGTGGTCGGCCTCATCATCGGACTTATAGTGGGCTTCACAAACATGCATCCCGCGGCAGGCAAGGTTACCGTCAATTCCGCTACCTATGTGGCTCCGGGTGATAAGAAAGTCAAGGTTTCAACCGATGTTTACAGAGGAAGAGAGACCAAAACCCGTCAACTTAACAATAATTGATAAAAATCGTTGACAAATCCCGTCAAAGTGGGTATATTAGCAAAGTGTGTGATGTTTTAGCGTGCGTGTCTCGCTTTGAATGCATCCCGTCAATGCATTAGGCTAAAGTCACCGGCACTTGTAATAACTTGTATTGTAAATTTTTTGGAGGTGTTACTTTGGCTAACATTAAATCTGCTAAGAAGAGAGTACTTGTTGATCGCAGGAACGAAGAGAGAAATAAGGCTATCCGTTCATCTGCAAAGACCGCGATCAAGAAGGTTTATTCTGCAGTAGAAGGCGGAGACAAGAGCGCAGCTGAAGCTGAGCTCAGGGAAGCTACCAAGACTCTTGAGATGGCTGCTACCAAGGGCGTATATCACAAGAACAACGTAGCTAACAAGACTTCTAAGATGGCTAAGGCTGTCAACAAGATGGCTTAAGCTT
>JAGCRJ010000316.1 GCA_017964745.1 Lachnospiraceae bacterium | reverse complement strand
GTCAATAAGGCAACACCGGCTTAAAGATAGTTTCAAATGTGATTATACGGGATAAGCCTTGTTCTCGGTATCTGCTTTTGCAGCATCTACCTTGGTCTGCTGTGCTTCACGATACTTGAAGAAGTCGGTAGCAACCTGAGGGAACAGTGCATATGAAAGCACGTCCTCATCCTGCTTCTTCCATTCCTTCATCTCAGCCTCGAGAGTAGCAAGCTCGGGCTCGGTATGGCCGGTAGCTTCCGCACTTCTTGCGGTGGAACGCTTCTCGCCGGGGATGACCTTATCGATGACCTCCTGGTTCATGGGCTTAACGGTCTGGCCATAGTTTCCGCGAAGGAGATCCTTGAACTCACCTGTAGCCATCTTGTAACGCTCACCGAGAAGGACATTGAAGATAGCCTGGGTTCCGACGATCTGTGAAGAAGGTGTAACAAGAGGAGGCTCACCGCAGTCCTTACGAACTCTGGGGATCTCTTCGAGAACGTCTCTGTAACGGTTCTCTGCCTTCTGTTCCTTGAGCTGGCTGACCATGTTGGAAAGCATTCCGCCGGGAACCTGATAAAGAAGGGTCTTGATGTTAACGCCGAGAACCTTGGTGTTCATGAGGCCGCTCTTGATGCACTCATCTCTGTAGGGTGCGAAGTAATCAGCGATCTCTGCAAGGAGAGTCTGATCGTAACCGGTGTCATAGGGAGTTCCCTTGAAGGTCTCTACCATAACCTCGGTAGCGGGCTGTGAAGTTCCGAGTGCAAAAGGAGAAATTGCACAGTCGATAACATCTACGCCTGCCTCTACAGCCTTGAGGTATGTCATGCTGGCAACACCTGAGGTGTAGTGGGTGTGGAGCTGGATGGGAAGATTGGTCTGCTCCTTCATAGCCTTGATGAGCTCTGCTGCTCTGTAAGGAAGAAGAAGTCCTGCCATGTCCTTGATGCAGATGGAATCCGCACCCATCTCTTCGATCTTCTTAGCCATGTCTGCCCAATACTCGAGAGTATATGAAAGAGCGATCTGGGCATGTCCCCTTCCCTCTCTCTTCTTGATCTCGTTGGTAGCATTAACCGCTTCCTGAAGGTTTCTCAGGTCGTTAAGGCAGTCGAAGATCCTGATGATATCGATTCCGTTTGCGATGGACTTTTCAACGAAAGCATCTACAACGTCATCGGCATAAGGTCTGTATCCGAGAATGTTCTGTCCTCTGAAGAGCATCTGAAGCTTGGTGTTCTTGAATCCGTCACGGAGCTTTCTGAGTCTCTCCCAGGGATCTTCCTTGAGGAATCTGAGTGAAGCGTCGAATGTAGCTCCGCCCCAGCACTCTACTGCATGGTATCCTACCTTATCCATTTTCTCTACGATGGGAAGCATGATCTCGGTAGGCATTCTTGTAGCGATAAGGGACTGGTGAGCGTCTCTTAAGACTGTCTCCATAATCCCAACGGGTTTTTTAGTAATTTCAGCCATTTTCTTATCCTTTCAAATTAATCAAAATACACCGAACATTGCCATGAATGTACCTGCGCAAACTGCGGTACCGATAACTCCGGCAACATTGGGACCCATTGCATGCATGAGAAGGAAGTTGGTGGGATCCTCTTCGGAACCGACCTTCTGTGAAACTCTTGCTGCCATGGGAACTGCGGAAACTCCGGCAGATCCGATAAGAGGATTAACCTTGCCACCCGTAGCGACACACATAAGCTTACCGAACAATACTCCGGCAAGTGTACCGAACGCGAATGCTATCAGACCGAGAACGACGATCTTGATGGTATTGAGGTTAAGGAAAGCCTCTGCGGAAGTGGTTGCACCGACGCTCGTTCCGAGGAAGATAACAACGATATACATCATTGCGTTTGAAGCGGTCTCGGTGAGCTGACGTACAACTCCGCTCTCCTTGAAAAGGTTACCCAGCATCAGCATACCGATAAGGGGTGCGGTGGTGGGAAGTACCATACAAACAACGATGGTGATGATGATGGGGAAGAGGATCTTCTCCAGCTTTGATACGGGTCTGAGCTGACCCATCTTGATTGCTCTTTCCTTTTTGGTGGTGAAAAGCTTCATGATGGGAGGCTGAATAATGGGAACAAGGCTCATGTAGGAATATGCGGCAACCGCGATAGGTCCTAAAAGTGCGGTCTGTCCGAGCTTACCTGCAAGGAATATCGATGTAGGTCCGTCAGCTCCTCCGATGATGGAGATTGCTGCAGCTGCCTTATCGTTGAATCCCATAAAGATAGCTCCGAAATATGCCATGAAAATTCCGAACTGAGCTGCGGCTCCGAGAAGGAAGCTCTTGGGGTTTGCGATAAGGGGACCGAAGTCCGTCTGTGCACCTACACCCATGAATATGAGCGAAGGAAGGATCGCAAGCTCATCGAGCTTATAGAAATAGTAAAGGAGTCCGCCGGCACCGTTGGGTGCCTCCTCTGCAGAGAGGATAATGTCGGGATAGATATTAACGAGCAGCATTCCGAATGCGATGGGCACAAGGAGAAGCGGCTCATACTGTTTGGCAATAGCCAGATAAAGGAAAAAGCAGGCAACCGCGATCATTATGTAGTTTCCAACCGTAAGGTTGAAGAACGCTGTCTGATGAACGAGGTTGTCCAGCGTAGTCAAAAAATAACTCATTGGTTACTCCTTCGTTTCATCAGTTGAGGGTTGCAAGAACTGCTCCTGCTTCTACGGGATCTCCTGCATTGCAATCAATGCTTGCAACGGTTCCGTCCTGGGGAGCTACACAGTTGATCTCCATCTTCATGGACTCGATAACAACAACGGGATCACCCTTCTTGACAGCGTCGCCGACATTCTTGACAGCCTTGAGAACCTTTCCTGCTGCTCCGGCTTCAACCTTGATGCTTCCTGCGCCTGCGCTCTTTGCTGCAGCGGGTGCTGCTGCGGGAGCGGGTGCTGCTGCAGCGGGCTTAGCGGGTGCTGCTACTGCGGGTGCTGCGCCGTTCTCTTCTACGGTTACTGCATATGCGGTTCCGTTTACGGTAATGGTATAATTTTTCATTTTATTTCCCTCCGAGGATTATTGTCTCTTGATCTTTCTGATTGAACGGACCACAAATCCGTCCGTGCTTGTAGTTCCTTCATATGCAGCGATCGCAGCCGCTATGACTGCAACAAGCTGGGCATCACCCATCTCTGCAGTCTCATTCTTTTCGATCTGCTTAACTGCCCTGTCAATTCCGTCCTCAGTCTTATCATTCTTCTTGCCGGTTCCGGAAAAGAGACCGAAGAGCGAGATGATGAATGAGATGATAATGAGCATTACGAAAACCGTGCCCATTCCGATAACGGTGTTAAGACCTGCCTTGGACATCTTCTCGCCAAGTGTGTATCTGGCATTGAATGCGGCACTGGTCATACGGGGATTGTAAAGATCGTTGGTAAAGATCATCTCAACATCTGCATATCTCTTTTCACATACGCACTCAACATCGACAATGATCTCGTTTCCGTCAAGGGTCACTACAGGTTCTCCCATGCTTATTATCGCACCGGTCTCCGCAAGTCCCTTCTCAAAGCTGCTGATGGCATTTGCAAATGCATATCCGTCAACATTGAATCCGATGTATTCACTCATGATCGTCTCCAGCTCATCATAGGTGAAATCGGTATAGGGAGTGCTGAAAAGAAGATCCGGTTTCTGTGCGATCGACTGGAGAATATCAATGCCGTAGGATGTTGCGATCATTCCGGCATTATTCATTCTCTGGGTCTGAGCCTCGTTATAAACAGGCTCTTTACCGCACGCACACAGGAGAAGTCCGAGGATGACCGACAATATAACGACTCTGAATTTTTTCATATATATGTCCTTCCTCAAATGGATGTATGCTTCTTGTAAATATCTTCTCCGCGCTTGGAATAAAGCATCTCGAAGGATGCGATAACATACTTACGGGTATCTGCAGCGGCGATGACCTGATCAACATATCCGCGGCGTGCGGCATCTGCGGCACCTGACATTCCCGCATCGATAGAGGAAGCGTCAGCTCCGGTTATCTGTGCTGCAAGCTTTCCGTCCATGATACCGACCTTGGCACTTGACCAGCTGATGGTGATATCGGAACCGAGTGCCTTGGCATTCATGATGTTAGCGGCATTACCTATAGCATCTCCGGTGATAACGTTAACCTTGGGAACTGATGCGGAAGCAAAAGCAGCAGCAAGCTTTGCAGCGCTTCTTGCGATCCTCTTCTCGTTCTCGAGGGAAGCATCGAATCCCTTGACATTGGTAAGGGAAAGAACAGGAATATCAAACGCATCACAGAAGTTAACGAAATCAGCAGCCTTATCACATCCGTCAGCCGTAAGAACGTTGTCGATCTTGACAGCCTTGCCGTCAGCGCCTGCCTTCAGAGCATTGTTTGCAACAACACCGGTAAGCACACCGTCAAGCTTGATGAATGCGGTTACCATGGAAGGCTCATAATCTGCCCTGATCTCTGTGAATGAACCTGCGTCACCGATATTCTCGATAAGAGCTGCGGCACCGTCGGGAACGGTTACTGCAAGTGCTCTGTTGAGATCGTCGGCACAGGTGCCTTCGGGATCGTCATTTGAAGTTTCATTATTCGAAGGAAGGATGGAAACGAGCTGTCTTACCGCTGCAAAAAGTTCTGCCTCGGAAGCACACCTTGTAGCGTTTCCGGAAACCTCTGACTGGAACTTGTCACCTGCGGTATCATTCTTCGCGGTATAGTTACCGGTAATGGTATCGGGTGCGCTTACGAAAAGCTTTCCGTCAGGAGCAATGAATGTGAAGTCTGAAAGTCTCGAGAAAAGACCTGCACCGCCGCCGCAGTTTCCTACAACCGCAGTGATCTGGGGAATGACTCCGCTTGCCTTGGTCATACGTCCGTAGATACGGCCGAATGCGTAAAGGGCATCGGATCCCTCTTCAAGTCTCATGCCGGCACAATCAACTATGCCGATAACGGGACATCCTGTTTTTATTGCCATATCGTAAAGATTTACGATCTTGCGTGCATGCATTTCACCGATGCTGCCTCCGAGGACTGATGCATCCTGGCTGTAGACATACACGACTCTTC
>JAGCRJ010000315.1 GCA_017964745.1 Lachnospiraceae bacterium | reverse complement strand
TTCAAAAAGGACAGGTTCGAGCCTGCCCATGCACTTGCGCTCGCGCTCGGGGAAGGAGATGTCCTGCTTTCAAAGAGGGTTGATGAAGCGGAAGCGGAAAGCTTTGTAAAGGGAATGACACTTTCCGGTGACGGCAAGGGATGGTGCCTTATAAGTGTGGGCGGATATTCACTCGGCTGGGGCAAGGCTTCGGGCGGGATCATCAAGAATCATTACCCCAGGGGATTGAGGATACAGGGATGAAGCCGGAGATCAGGATAGTTTTTGAAAATGACCGATACATGGTCATACATAAGCCTTCGGGAATCCCGGTACAGACCGCATCGGTAAGAACGCAGGATGTGTGCAGCATTTTGAAGAATCACCTTAAGGGCGGATATCTCGGCGTGATACACAGGCTCGACCAGCCCGTCGAGGGCCTTCTTGTATTTGCAAAGGATAAAAAGACCGCGGCCGCACTTTCGGAGGAGGTCTCAAAAGGAGAACTGAAGAAATCGTATGTTGCGGTTTCTTACGGTGAAGGTCCGGAATCGGGTGAGGATGTCTGCTATATGAAAAAGACGCAGGACGGTTTCTGCATCATAGGCGAGGGCGAGGATTACAGGAAAGCGGAGCTTAAGTATGAGCTTCTCGGAAAAGCGGAAGGTACATCCCTTTACCGGATCGTGATCGGGACGGGAAGGTTCCATCAGATCAGGGCCCAGATGGCAAGACTCGGGCTTCCCCTTCTCGGCGACCTGAAATACGGAAGCGATGAAAGCAGGGCGCTCTCCGAAAAGCTCGGCATACCCGCTCCCGCTCTCTGCGCATACCGCCTTTCGGTAAAGGATCCCGAAACCGGATCCGTGAAGGAATTCGAAGTAAAGCCGGAAAATCCGGCGTTTCAGATATATGATCAAAACCTTTTTGAAAAATAATATGGAGATTGATGCGGACGAAAGCGGGTTCTCCGGTATTCCCGGGAGGATCAGGCTGCTCTCTTTGACGGCATTCAGGATATCCGCGCTGTATTACCTGATAACCGCAGGGCTTATGCTTCCCTTGTATCTTAAGAGCTACAACTCGCTCGGAACGGACAAGTCATTTTTCTGGATAACGCATCTTAAGGTCACTTTGTGGATGTTCCTCGTATCCGCGGTGTTGTTCCTTGTTTCGGTGATCGCAGGGCTTATAGCAAAAGGCGGTATTCATTTACCCAAGTCCGTTTTAACCGATATTAAAAAGAAGATCCTTCCCCATGAGATATGGACGGTCCTGTTTGTGCTATGCATCTGTATTTCCTATGCATTGTCCGCAAGAAAGGATGTTGCGTATCTGGGCGAAGTGAACTGGTACATAGGGACATGGGAATATATCGCGATGTGTGTATGCATTCTCGTGATAGGCAGAATTCCCATGAAGGGCTCCTTTTTTACCGGAACGATGATCCCCTCGTCTTTAATGGTGTATGAAGCGGGGATCATCATTGACCTGGTCGGAAAGAATCTGGGCATTGAAGGCTGGAACGTATACAAGGTATCGACCGTCGGTAACGGAAACTGGTTCTGCGGATATCTGGTCTGTGTCCTGTTTGTTCCCTCGGCCCTTTATATGACGGCCTGTCTGAAGGAGACGAAAAATTCGCGTGCCTTAATGGTGCTCAGTCTGTTTGTCTTTTTCGCGGGATCCTACTGCTTCTTTTCACAGGGGTCTGCGAGCGCATATCCGGCGGTCCTGGCGGGCATCTGCCTTTTGTTGCTGTTTTGCGGAAAGGATATGGAAAGGCTCAAAAGGATTGCGGAGCTTTCGGTCGTATTCTTTTCCGGAGGACTTGTACATGCGGCAGCCGTAAAAGGCGGGGTATATGAAAGAAGCAACGACGGTGTGACGAAGATCCTGGACGGCCCCGCATTCCTTTTATCTGCTTTTGCGGCTTTGATTATCATAACGGTCATCATACGGAGCAGGCTCAAAGCGGGACATGATAAAACGGGATTCAATGCGGGTAATATTCTGATCGTCGCTATATGTGCGGTGATCGCCGTATATATTCCTCTTCTTACCTTTAATACCGCAAGCGGAGGAATCTTCGGAACCGGTCCCGTTCTGTATTTCGGAGAGGAATGGGCGAGCAGCAGGGGAATGACGATAAAGGTCGGACTTACTCTGTTTCGCGGTGAGACCGCAGTCGAAAAGCTGTTCGGAGCCGGCCCCGATACTTTTTACAGGCTTATGACCGGAGGGCGTTTTCCGCTCCTCGCTGCAAAGGTCGAAGAATTCTTCGGCGGAGCAAGACTGACGAATGCCCACTGTGAGCCTGTTACGATGCTGGTAAATACCGGAATTGCCGGAACGGTGTGCTTCTACGGAATGCTGATCTCGTTTCTCGGGAAAACCTTCGGGGCATCCCGGATGAAGCCTTCGGACAGGGCATATGCGGGAAGCGGTCACACGGTGGTGCTTGCGGCATCTGCAGGCATCGTCGCTTATATGGTAAACAATCTATTCAGCTTTCAGACGGCCATGAACCTGTCGCAGCTATCGCTTCTGATGGGGTTTGGCGCATCGGCCGTAAGGCAGCTTTCGAAAACGGAGGATAAATGAACGGACTTAAAGTTGTAAAGGTAGCGGAGCTCAGGGCAAGACTGGCTGTGATACCGGCAAAACTCATACTGGCGGTGTTTTTGACCGGTCTTCTTTTCTGGGACGGGGATGCCGGGGCTACACTTGAGGCGATGTCCGCAGATCTCTTGCACTGCGCAAGGATATTCATCACGATGTACGGCATCGTGTCATATGTCTACTTTTTCATCAGGATATTCAAGAACTTCTTCGTGGGGTGCGGAGTTGCGGCGGTTGCGGCTTATGTGCTCTACACACTCAAAGACAGGGTCACGGAGGAACAGCTCCACCTGATCGTGATCATCATGATCGTCGGCGGACCGGTTCTGGATGTACTAAGGCTGATCAGGTACATCAATCTCAAGCGTGAGGTGCTCGAGGAGTCGGAAAGCCTTACAGAGAAGATCGACGACATCTACGAAAACGTCCACGGCTACGACGAAGGATATGACAGGGGCTATAACGACGGCTATACAAAAGGCCGGCATGAACGTATTCCGGGACGAAGAAAAGAGCGGATCGAGGAAGATTATTACGACGATGATTATTCCGATGAGGAATACATAGAAGAAAACGACGAAGAATATATAGAAGACAGCCGGGGCGGAAGCGGCTCCGTGAGCGGATTCTTCGAGGGCTGCAGGACTCCCGAACAGATAAAGAAAAGATACCGCGATCTGTGCAAGGTTTATCATCCGGACAGCGGAAACGGATCAGAGGCGATATTCGAAGCGATATGCGGGGAATATAAGCGTTTAATGGACGAATAAAGCCATTTGTGGTAGATTAGTCTATTATATTCGAAAAGACAGACGTTCGTTACACGACGCCGAAAAGGAAGGTGATAGGTATGCAGAATAAAGGACCTTATTACATTACAACGGCAATAGCCTACACATCAGGCAAACCCCATATAGGAAATTCTTATGAAATAGTCATGGCGGATGCGATCGCCAGACATAAGAGACAGCAGGGCTTCGATGTCTTTTTCCAGACAGGAACCGATGAGCACGGCCAGAAGGTAGAGGAAAAGGCCGGAGCAGAGGGCATATCCCCCAAGGAATTCGTTGACCGGATAGCCGGCATCATCAGGGGCATCTGCGACAGTCTCAATGTTTCTTACGACAAATTCATCCGCACTACCGATGCGGATCATGAAGTCCAGATACAGAAGATCTTCAAGAAGATGTACGACAAGGGCGATATCTACAAGGGAGCTTACGAAGGATTGTACTGCACTCCCTGCGAGTCCTTCTGGACCGAGAGCCAGCTCGTCGACGGCAAGTGCCCCGATTGCGGACGCGAGGTAAAGCCCGCCAAGGAAGAAGCATATTTCTTCAAGATGAGCAAATATGCGGATAAGCTCATGAAATATTATGACGAGCATCCCGAGTTCATCCAGCCCGTATCCCGCAAGAACGAGATGGTGAACAATTTCTTAAAGCCCGGACTTCAGGATCTGTGCGTATCAAGGACCTCATTTACATGGGGCATTCCCGTTACTTTTGATGAGAAGCATGTCGTCTATGTATGGCTTGATGCACTCAGCAACTATATCACCGGTATCGGATACGACGCAGACGGCAACAGTTCCGATATGTACAAGAAGTTCTGGCCCGCAGATCTTCATCTTATAGGAAAGGACATCGTCCGTTTCCATACGATCTACTGGCCCATATTCCTTATGTCTCTTGAAGAGCCCCTTCCCAAGTAGGTATTCGGACATCCCTGGCTTCTTCAGGGTGGCGAGAAGATGAGTAAGTCCAGAGGAAACGTTATCTATGCGGACGATCTCATCTCACTCTACGGCGTCGATGCCGTACGTTACTATGTGCTCCACGAGATGCCGTACGAAAATGACGGAACCATCACATGGGAGCTCATGACCGAGAGATACAATTCCGATCTTGCGAACATCCTCGGAAATCTCGTAAAGAGAACGATCTCCATGACCAATAAGTACTTTGACGGTGTTGTAACGAAGACCGGTGCGGAGGCCGATGTAGATGCAGATCTTAAAGCAGTCGTTACCGCCGCAAGGGATAAGGTCGCTGCGAAGATGGATGACCTCAGGGTTGCAGACGCCATCGACGAAGTATTTGCGATCTTCAAGCGTTCCAACAAATACATCGATGAGACCGAGCCCTGGACTCTTGCCAAGGACGAAGCGGGAAAGGACAGACTTGCGGAGGTTATGTACAACCTTACCGAGTCCATCGCGATCGGAGCTAATCTCCTTTATTCCTATATGCCCGAGACCGCAAAGGCTATCCTTGCACAGATCGGAGAAAATGACCTGAGAGATTATGAAGATCTCGATAAATTCGGTCTTTTCGAATCGGGCAAGAAGGTCACCGCCGATCCCGAGACTCTCTTTGCACGTCTTAATCTTGAAGATATAATGAAGAAGGTAGAAGAGATCCGTGCAGCACAGAGAGCCGAGTACGAAAGAGAGAACGGAATCACTTCCGAAGAGAACCCGGAAGCAGCAGGCGACGGCATAGATCTTGAGCCCAAGGCAGAGATCAGTTATGACGATTTTGCAAAGCTCCAGCTGCAGGTCGGACAGATCATCTCCTGCGAAGAGGTTCCGAAGTCCAAGAAGCTCCTCTGCTCACAGGTTAAGATCGGAAGCAAGACAAGACAGATCCTTTCCGGTATCAAGTCGGGTTATTCGGCTGAAGAGATGGTCGGAAAGAAGGTCGTCGTACTCACCAACCTTGCACCCCGCCAGATCGCAGGCCTTACAAGCGAAGGAATGCTCCTTTGCGCGGAGAATGCGGAGGGCGAGCTTTCTCTTCTCGGCGTAGACAAGGATATGCCTGCCGGTGCGGAAATAGGATAAATACGGAAGGAGTACTTCCATGAAAAAAGAAGAATTCTATTTTGATTCGAGAGACGGCGAATCCTCCATACACGGTGTGAGATGGATGCCGGACAGGGGTGAGGCCAAGGGCATCATCCAGGTCATTCACGGCATGGAAGAGTATGTTGACAGATACGAGGACTTTGCTTCGTTCATGACATCAAACGGCTTCATCGTGACCGGGGAAGATCATCTCGGTCACGGCGGAAGTGTTCCGGAAGGCGGGACCACAGGGTATTTCTGTGAACAGGATCCCGCGACCGTTGTCGTAAGGGATGTTCACAGATTAAAGAAGATCACCCAGGAGAAATTCCCCGGGCTTCCCATCATAATAATGGGTCACAGCATGGGCTCCTTCATCGCAAGAAACTATATCTACCGATACGGAACCGGCATCAATATGGCAGTCATCATGGGTACCGGAACCACACCCGGAGGACTTGTTTTCGCCGGAAGCACGATCGCTAAGATGACGGCTCTTTTCAAGGGTTCTAAAGCGAAGTCTCCGCTTATGGCCAGGATGAGCTTCGGAAGTTACTGCAAGAAGATCGAGTCGCCCCGTACATCGTATGACTGGCTCAGCGTAAACAGCGAGAACGTGGATAAATACATTTCCGATCCGATGTGCGGATTCGGTTTTACCGCAAACGGCTATATCACCCTCATGGAGCTGATAAAGCGCATGCAGAAGCAGAGCAATATAGATGCCGTGCCCAAGAATCTGCCGCTTCTTTTTGTTGCGGGAGAGGAGGACCCCGTCGGAAATTACGGCGAGGGCGTTAAGACTGCGGTCGAAAGCTACAAAAATGCCGGGGTTCGCGACATAACCATGAAGCTTTATCCCGGAGACAGACACGAAATACTTAATGAGGATGACAGGGAAGTTGTCAAAGAGGATATCCTTGAATGGATAACGGCAAGGCTCTCCTGAAATCCCGTATAACTTACGAATGGGCCCGCCCCGATGACTGGACGGACAGTATGTCCTTGGTCTGGACTACCTTTATGGAATTCGAGGCCGAGGATTACGGTTCCGAAGGAGTGGGTCATTTTTTTGAGTTTGTGACGGATGACGATCTGCACAAGGCATTTCTTAACGGAAATTACCCGATGGTCGTGGCCAGGCTGGACGGGCAGATCATCGGAGTCGGATCGCTTAGGAACACCAACAGGCTCTCCCTCCTTTTCGTGAAAAAGGAATACCACCGCATGGGCATAGCGACGGAGATAGTCGATAAGCTCTGCAGGTATCTGAGGGATGTCTGTCATGAGAACACGATGGTGGTAAGGGCTGCGCCTTATGCCGTCGAATTTTACAAAAAGACAGGATTTAAGGTTACCGAGCCCGAGAGGAACATCTCCGGCATCAAGGTTACCGGAATGGAACTGGTTTTTTAGGAAGGTACAAAGTGAGATTATTTAACCCCGATTCAAAATTCATGGTCGCACTGACCAAGATGGCGGACCTTATGTGGATCAATATCCTTACGCTTGCGCTCTGCTTCCCCATTATCACGATGGGTGCGGCGCTGACTGCCAAGGATTATATGTGCTACAAGCTCCTTAAGAATGAGGAGACGGGCACCACAAAGGGATTCTTCCGTTCTTTCAAACAGAATTTCAAGCAGGCCACACTTATCTGGCTGATCATGCTCGTGGTGATCGTGCTCGGAATATTTGATGTCTTTTTCGCACTCGGTCTTGAGGGCGACGGAACCCAGATAGTACGCGCCGTGATGTTCGCATTTCTTTTCTTTATCTATATCGGCTGCATCATGATCTTCCCCGTGCTCGCAAGATTCGACAATACGATCAAGGGAACCATTAAGAGCGGTCTCCATATGACTGTTGCGATCCTGCCCAGGGCGATCCTTATGGGAATCCTTTACCTGATCCCCGTGGCCATCCTCCTCTTTATCGGAATCGAGAGCCCCCTGATCCCCATAGTCATCATGTTCGGTATCAGCGGCCCCGGTTATCTGAGCGCAATGCTCTACAGGAAGGCTTTTGAGCAGGTGGAGAACAGGTTTTACGAGGAACACCCCGATCAGGCACCCGAGATCGACCCCGTAGAGGAAGCTATGCAGGCTGCCATGAAGAGGGATGAGAAATAACGTCATTTTGCCGAAAGTGCTCCAAGGTGTGTTGGGCAATATGCCAATAGTTTTAGCGTTTTTTAATGGTTAATGGCAATTTGACCAAACCTTTGTCAAAACTTTGTCTAAGTCGGTTATTTCCACAAACAGCGTATGATGGTATATTTCGTATGTATTGGGCGTAAAAACGCCTATAATGGTATTCTGAAAGGAGTATGAACTAATGGCAAGTCTTTCACTTAAGCACGTCACCAAGGTTTATCCCAACGGCTTTGAGGCAGTTAAGGATTTCAACCTGGAGATCAACGATCAGGAATTCATCATTTTCGTCGGACCTTCCGGATGCGGTAAGTCAACCACTCTCCGTATGATCGCAGGTCTTGAGGACATCTCAGGCGGCGAACTTTACATCGGCGACAAGCTCATGAACGATGTAGAGCCCAAGGATCGTGATATCGCAATGGTATTCCAGAACTACGCTCTGTATCCTCATATGTCCGTTTATGATAATATGGCATTCGGACTTAAGCTTCGTAAGGTTCCCAAGGATCAGATCGACAAGATGGTTAAGGAAGCAGCTCGTATCCTCGACCTCACCTCTCTCCTCGACCGTAAGCCCAAGGCTCTTTCCGGTGGACAGAGACAGCGTGTTGCCATGGGACGTGCTATCGTACGTAACCCCAAGGTATTCCTCATGGACGAGCCTCTCTCCAACCTCGATGCTAAGCTCCGTGTACAGATGAGAATCGAGATCGCTAAGCTTCACCAGAGACTCGGAACCACCATCATCTACGTTACCCACGACCAGACAGAGGCTATGACCCTCGGCGACAGAATCGTCGTTATGAAGGACGGTATCGTTCAGCAGGTTGATTCTCCGCAGAACCTCTATGCAGATCCCATCAACCGCTTCGTCGCTGGCTTCATCGGATCTCCCGAGATGAACTTCCTTGATGCGAAGAT
>JAGCRJ010000314.1 GCA_017964745.1 Lachnospiraceae bacterium | reverse complement strand
GGCCTGTAAAGGCATTCGGGATCCATCTCAAGCTCGTTCATCTGTATAAGCACCTGCCAGTTTTCAATTCCGGGTTTCCACTTTTCAAACAGATCCGCGGCATTTTGTTTCATATCCTCTTCGGATACCCGGTAGGGAAAATAATCAAAATGAGTTCCCGCTTTGATGCTTCCCCGGTACTCATATCTTCCCATAAAAAGATTCAGCAGGGTCGTCTTGCCTTTGCCGTTCCTTCCGATAAGTCCAAGTTTCCAATCCGTATCTATATTGAATGTGACATTTTCGAGAACATCATCGGCACTACCCTCATATGCGAAGGTCAGATCCGTTACCTGTATCTGTGCCAAGTTCATCACCTCCGTTATGTGTAACAGTCCTCTCAAGCTTAACGCATGAAACAAAAATGCGGTGCAGATTGTTCGGATCCGCACCGCTTCCGATAATACTGTTAACCAAGGATCTTCATGAAGTTTACGTAGTTGACAATGCACCAGATTTCCAGCGTTCCCGCAAGCTTATCGTAATCGGAATATGTGAGCTTATTCTTAACATCTTTCTTTCCGAAACAGAATTTATATTTCTTATTATCCTTCGTGATGACGGTCATATCCCTGGTCATGATGGTGTAGTCGGCAGGGACCATCAGAATATTAAGAATACTGTCCGCATTAAGTGTCATATCTCCGATGCTGAGTGTATATCTGTCAACATAAATACGGTTAGGAAGATTTTTCACCTTACGATATGTGAGCCATGCGGGAATAACTTCCATAAACAGATCCATCACTCCGGCAATTCCGGCAAAGATCATAATGGTAAAAAATCCTGCGGAATCATAATCTGCAACCAGGAAACAAATCAGCATTCCGAAGAACACTACCAAAAGCAATATGCTGATAACCGTCCACTTGACCAGTTTGCCCTTATTTGCCTTGATTATCTTCTCATTCGGGATGCGGAATTCATATCCTTCATTGAAATACTCTGCGGTAGCTTCGATGTCATGTGACTTCGTATAGCCGGCCTTTCCCAGATATGTAACAAGCTCGGCAAAATCAGACTTTGAAAGATTATTTGCATTGATCTTTGTTGTCTTGCCGTTTGCTTCCCTGATACTTATCTCACGGGTTGTTCCGGTATATATTCCGTTCATGTAATGCCTGGTAACGTTTGAACCGGCAAAGTCGGAATATGAATACCTTGTTTCTTTCTTTCCCTTTATGAGTTCAAAATAGTCTTCGGAAATCTGCATGTAGTATTCCTTGACCAATATACCGCCGAGAACCGCAAGAACCACTGCCGCTATTCCTGCTGTGATCACACAGGGCAACGGATTATTTTCCAGATCAAAGATCGGATTTGTCAGAAACAGAGTGCCGATAAAACCGGATGCAAACAAAAGCAATGATATCATCAGTTTATTTCTTGAAACCCTGAATCTCTTTACACCCTGAAATTTCACGATAGGTCCCCTCCTCAAAAACACTTTGGAACAATCATCCTCAGGAACGTTTATCCTCCAGGATCTTAAGTCCCTTTTTCATATCGTAACCGAGAATCTCCTGAACCTTCTCAAATTCATATTCACGGTGGAGCTTGTCGAGAGTTTTCATAAGCTCCGTTTTTCCGTACTTACGGATAAATAAAGCAAGAGCCTTTATGGCAGCCACTTCTTTTCCGAGAGCATAGAAGCCGTGATCACATTTTTCCAGTTCATCGCACTCGTAGCATCCGTCGATTCCCTTTTCAATGCAGCATGAAGCATTGGGACAGACTTTGTCCGGATGACAGATCGCATATGAGCAGGTATTGTAAGCAGTTCTGCAGCCTCCGCACCAATCTTTTGAAAAGCAATGATCACAGGACAGGCCACAGCGAGCTATCGGGTCCACACCCTTCCTTGCCTGAGCGCACAATTTGTCTTTGATCCTGCACATTGCCTCGATATGCATGATCCAGTGTCTGGAAAAAGGCATCTTGATAAGTCCGCGGATATCCTTTCCGCACCAGTAATCCACCAGCCAGAACGCACTCTCATCCTCACTCACGGACTTACTCTCGATCACTCGTTTTCTGTCATCTTCATTAAACTTACGCTTCAGATCCTTATATGAAAGGCTTCGAAGCAGCTCGTTCGACGATTCTGTTACAGCCTTGCAGTATTCATACACGGCCTTCACATCAAGCTTTTTCGAAAACTCTGCGATCTCTGTACCCTGCAGTTCATTTCCTGTAGTAATGATGGGACTCTTTGTTTTCTTTTGCCATTTCCCGGAAAAGAAAACCTGCTCATCGCCCCTGATAAGTGTATGGGCCACGATATCTTCTATCCTGAAAATATGCCACATCGAATAGATAAGGGTCTTGCTGTGATAACCGTCGGCTCCCGCAAATGGCATCTGATAATATGCATCCGCAGGATAAGAATCCACAATGTATGTTATCTGCTTGAACAGATCATCCCTCAGCTCCAAAAGCACATCAATCCCTTCGGAAAAGCCTGCTTCTTTTCCAATCAGCGTCTGCATCTTTTTATTCTTTTCCGACCATTCTTTGTTCATAATATCCTGTCTTTCGCAATTGCATTTTAACCGGTTACACCAAGTATGTTCTTTTCCATACTGTCAAGAAGATCGTGCGAATCATCTTCTATGTGCGACAGATATGTGACGATAAGCTTTCTTTCGGGGAGTATGTAGCACTTCTGTTTCCATTTTCCGTTGATGCTGAAGCCGTCACGGTATTTCCACAGAAAGTATCCGTATCCGCCTTCGCGGTTCATCTGCTGTATGGATGTCGCTTCTTCGACATACTTTTCCGACAGGATCCTCTTTCCCTCAAAGATACCCTTATTGTATAGCAGCATACCGACCCTGCTCAGTTCGTTCACGGTGAGCTTCATGCCGGATGCACCGTAGAAATATCCTTCGGGGCATCTGTCATATTCGAACTTATCTATCCTGAGAGGTACAAAAAGCTTCTCCTCTATATACTTTCCCAGATCCGTTCCCAGCGCTTCGGCAAGCGCAACTCCCACCAGATATGCGCTGATGTTACTGTAATTAAATACATGCGCATCGGGATCCGTGATCCTTACGCCCAGTGCAAAATCAAGAAAGCTGTTCCCTTCCGCACGGAATGGAAGATCACCGACCGACATCGTAAGAAACCTGCGAACGCTTAACCTGTCAAAGGTTCTTCTCTGTTCTTCCGGCAGAGCATCGAGCCTGCCCTTGGGAAGATAATACGTTACAGGCTTATCGATATCGAAATCAACATCTTCTTTTGCTATATCTACGGTAACGGAAAGAACCGCTTTTGTAGCGGAGTAGATCTCGTGAACGTTATCATTGGTATCTCCGTACGAGCAGGTAAGTTTTCCGTCCTCATACACCTCCGCACCGAATACATTCCATCCGTTAGTCCGTATATCATTTACAAAGGCATCAAAATTCATTGATAATCTCCACGATCTGCACTTCAGACAGATTCAATTATATACTAAGGCCAAGGAGCTATAAATACCCCTTGGCCTTACTTTTTTATTTATTCTACGGGGAAGCAGGCTTCCGTTACGTACTCATCCGGATTCTGCGTCTGTGCCGGACTCACATGGTAGATGTTGAACATGTGTCCGTTCAGCTTGTAGCCGTTTTCCTTGACCCAGGAAACCACCGTTGCATAAGCTTCACCCATCTGATCGTAACTGCCTTTGATGATGCAGCTTGCAACCTTTACGGCAGGGAGTGTCTTAAACTTAACATGCTCCGTATCGCTGTACTTTCCTTTTACGGTCATCCATGCGACTATCTCTACATTCTCCTCCTTGAATTCGTCATCAAGGAATTCCGCAGCCGCAAGACACGGATCGTCAGGGATCAGGTTCTTGCACTCACCCATCATGACTCCCCAAAGCATTCCCTCGTCCTCGTAATGGGGAACAGTCATCTGAACCGTAGCCGCATATCTTTCGGGTATTGTCTTAACCGTAACATCAAAACTCATATTCTGCTCCTTCCTCAGCCTCTTTCGGGCCGAATCCAGAAGCATCAGTTTGTACTCAGTCTCTTCGGAAAGCTTAGCCAGTTCCTTCTGCCTTTCGGAAAGGAATGCATCCATCTTCTCCTTATCATCATACGAATCAAGGATCTTGATGATATCCGCCAAAGGAAACCCCATGTCCTTGAGCGATGCGATCCTTCCTGCGGTAAACAGCTGATCCTCACGATAATAACGATATCCTGTGAAGTCATCGATCTCCGCGGGTTTCAGGAGTCCGATATCGTCGTAGTGTCTGAGCATCCTGATGCTTACTCTGGATAACTTTGAAAATTCTCCTATTTTAAGCATTAGTAGCAACCTCCATGGATATTTTTGAGCTCACTGCAACGATAATCCCTCACATAATGTCAGAGTCAACACACTTTTTAAAAATATTATTCAGATCACATAAACCAGCTTTTTACATAGCTGTACAAGATCGTACCTTACACCCTCACGGCTTCTCCATCCTCTTTCCGACCATTCCTCACCTGAAAGATCGTCTCCGCCATATATGAGAGCACCGTATTCGAATCCGCGGAACTTTGCGACCGCTATGCATCCGGCCTGCTCCATCTCAACTATCTTGCCTCCCTCAGCTTTTCTGCGCTCTATCTTGTCTGCAGTTTCGCGGAAGATCGCATCGGTAGTCCAGGTAAGGCCTCTTAAGTACGATACGTTTTCCTTTTCGAGATATGCGGCTATTTTACCGGTGACGGCAGGATCTGTGTTCACAACTCTTGAAGGCGGAAGGTAATGATACGAAAAGCCCTCATCACGGATCGCACCGTCGACAAGAAGGATCTGTCCAACTTCGATATTTCTGTCGAGGACGCCGCCTCCGCCACAGAACATAACCTTCCCGATACCCATCTCATTGAAAAGGTCCAGATTTCCCGCACACGCAGGACAGCCGACCTGTCCGAGAGTTATGAGCACATTCGGATCATCGGTAAAACGGTAGATATACACCGGATTCTCACCGGGGATGGTATGCTCCGGCTCCAGCTTGCCGCTTTCCAGAAGCTTGTTCATCACCTCGGGAAAGAAGGTAATGATCATCTTATCGGATGAAAGCTTTCCGGGATTAAAAGATGCGGGGTTAAGCTTTGCAACCCCCGCATCGTCAAATTCAAGTATGGGAAAATCATGTTCAGCCAGCATATTACATCAAACCTCCGGAACCTTTTAAAGAACCCTGTAATAAGGGCAGATGTTCTCGTAATGACCGTCCTTCATCCTGAATCCGCCGGGGATTATTCCGAGGCGCATGAAGCCGAGTCTTTCGTACAGATGCCTTGCATGGGTATTGGTCTCAACCACGGCATTGAACTGAAGTATATGAAAACCGAGCTCAGATGCTTTGGATATGCAGTCCAGGACCATTTTTTCCCCTATATGCTTTCCGCGCATTTTGGAGCTCACCGCAAAAGAAGCATTGCAGATATGCCCGCATCTCCCCACATTGTTGGGGTGGAGGATATACAGGCCCACGATCTTGCCGTCGCTTTCAGCAACACCGACATAGCTCTGTGATTTGAAGAGCTTCTTGGCAGAAAAGATATCGAGAATATCTTCCTGGGGAAAAGCTATGCCCTCTTCGACTACCTCATTCCAGATCTTTATCATCTGGGTAAGATCCTTATCGGAGAACTTGCGCAGGCTGACTTCGATCTCCTTTTCCTCAGCGCCCGCACCGCCCGCTATAAATTCGTCGTATTCTTTTTTAAGACGTTCCTTATCGGCATCGGAAAGGCCGTCATATATCAGTTGGGCGGCATCCATCGTCTGGGCAAGACGCTTTACCGCAAACAGCCACAATTCAAAACTCATACTCCCACCTCCGTCTCAGTAACATCATTATAAGACAAAAATGAACTTTTGGGTTATGGGATTATTTTCCGGAAAGGGCAACCACCAGCTTGACCCTGTCATGGATACCGGTCTTATCATATATCGATGAGATATAGTTCTTGACGGTTCCCTCCGAGATGTAGAGCTTATCCGCGATCTGTCCGTTGGTAAGCCCCTCCGCAAGAAGCGCTGCGATCTCCCTTTCCCGGTCAGTCATTTCGCCAAACAGATCCACATCGGTATTCTTCGTCATAAGAGAAGTAAGTCTGGACATAACCTTGGGATCCAGCACACTGACGCCTGTCATGAGCTGGTTCACCGCGCCGAGTATCGCATCCTTGCCGCTGTCCTTGAGAAGATATCCGTCCGCTCCGCTGCTGATGGCATCCGTGATGTTCTTATCATCATAGAATGTGGTGAGCACCAGGATCCTGACTCCCGGATACATGCGCTTCATGTGACCGATAAGCTCGATCCCTCCCATTCCCTTCATGTTCAGGTCGACAAGAGCGATATCGCACTCTTTTTCTTTAAGGATATCCAGGGCCTCATGCCCGTCGTGGGCCTTGCCGGTTATCTCCATATCGTTGACGGACAGTATGATCTCCAGACTGTCCAGAAGCATATTTTCATCATCTACAAGCAATACTTTATACATCCTGACTCCATGAAACAGGGGGACGGTTCCGCTGTTTCCCTTGTTCCTTTATTTTATCGGCAGTTCTATCACTGCGTGAAATCCGCCTTCGTTCCAAAATTTAGTGCTTCCCCCGCATCTTTCCGCGTAAGAGATCAGCTTCTTGATCCCGAATCCCTCGCGGATCCTCTGCTCACTGTTTTCATCGCTGTAATCGCTCTTTCCGTTGTCGGTAACACTCAGTCTGACGTGAGCCCTGTCACCGGACAGTTCTACAATGAAGAAGGTGGCATTACCGTGCTTTACTCCGTTGGTAAGCAGTTCACTCAGAGCTCCCGTCAGAAATTCCGCATGCTCCGTCGGAATAAGATAGTCCTCGGATATGATATCATAAATCCTCTCACAATTCCGCTCCGTATCCATGAGAAACTCATTCAGGATATTGTCCATATAGCAGATAAGATCCTTCACAGTGACATCACCGGCCTCTTCATCCAGAGCCCTGACCGCACTCCTTATGGCGGAAAGGCTTCCGCGGATCCTTGTTCCCGCATCGTTCATCCTCTTATGGGCCTCATCCGGGTCTTTGTCGAAGAGCACATCCGCAGCTTCCAGAGTCATGATGGCCGCGGTTATGGAATGTCCCACGCTGTTATGGATATTTCGGCTGATATTCTCCCTCTCAAGAAGTCTTGCATTCTTGTCGGAATAAAAGCTTTTTATCACAAGCTCCTTATTTTTTTGGATCTGGTGCATCTCGCTCAGGCTGTAATCCCTGAGTCTTTCCGCGTCTTCCTTTTTCCTGAGCACGCTCTTTCTGATAAGATTCCTGATAAAAAGAATAAGCAGTACCACAGCCTCAAGTATGATCAGTTTCAGTATCCCGGATGCGATCACAGCGCCTGTTCCGTTCGTAAGGTCTTCATATCCCGCTGCGCACCTGAAGATCAGGATGCAGATATAGAATATTCCCGCAGATATACAGGTAAAAAGAGTGCCCGGCCACAAAAGCGCAGTCAGTGCGAGGCAGCCCGCTGCGGAACCGGAAGAAAACGCAAAAAAGAATGCAAGGAAAAGCTGAGCATACCGCATCAGCTTTCCCTGTGTATTCTTCATATATCCCGCTGTCAGAAGTATTATCGTTCCACCGCCGAGAGCAAGCACGAGTGCTGTACTGAGCGGACTGATGAAAACGGATACTATCGTCAGAAGGAGCATTATTGTAACAGATAATGCTATCTCTATCATATTACGAAGGCAGTGATTGCTTTGGCCTTCCCCCTCACTTTTCTAAGATAAGTTCATATGCTTTATCCATAGCCTCAGCCGAATCGCATGGGTAATCCGGGATCAGGGGCTGTCCGGACTTCGTCTCATCCAGCCTGAACCATCTCTTGTAGGAGATGCTGAACCTCAGCTGCGAACATGGCGTATTGAACATCAGGATATCTCCGTATGAATCCGGAAGATTACCCGACTCTTCGCCGACAACCGTTCCAAGCCCATTATCCATAATAAGCATGGTAAAGTCCATAGCTGCGCTGAAAGTCTTTCTGTTGGTAAGGATATATACATTTCCGTCAAAACCGGCTCCCGAACGTGGATTTCTGATATAGCTCTTATCACTCTTGTACAGGAAGTTACCGAATCTTACATGTGCGGGCCAGGAATAATATCCGTCCACATCCAGATAGTGTATGAACTCATCTCCAACCATTGAGCTTCCTCCGCCGTTCCAGCGAAGATCCACTATCACATTCCTGATCCCTGCGTCTTCCACCGCATCGAAGAACTCCTTTACGGTACGCTTGTATTCATCATTGTATATGCATGATGTGAGTGTGAAGATACCGACACCGGCATCATTATCTATCTCGTAGTATACCCAGGGCTGCTCTTCTTCCGTATCTTCATCGTAACCCTTCACCTCTTCAATGGGAACGAATCCGTAATGATACGTCTCTTCGGCGCCTCCTTCGTCGAAGGTTATATCCACTCCGTCGGATGTATCAATATCGATCCAGTTCAGATACGCTTCACAGCATGTCACGTTGTTGTCGAATACCGCCTGTGCATAACTTTCCGTTTCGTAATAGTATACGTCCAGGAACCGTTTAAGGAGCTCTTCGTATGATATGCCGTCTATCATCACGATCCTGTTTCCGGAACGGAGCTGTGTGAAATCATCTATATAGCACATATTACTGTATGTGGGGTAAACTCCCGAATGACCGTCGTAGAGACAGTGCATTATCCTTGAGATAGCTTTCCACTCTTCAAGCACGGTAATGAGATACTCCCCACTTTCCCGGATCCTGCGCACTTCCTCTTCGTAACATGCCTCAGTGTCCCTGACTCTCTGATTGTCCTCCTCAAGCCACGCGGGATGCCTTTCCCTGAGCATCTGCATCACATAGTCCATATCCTTTATAGCGCATTCCGGGGTGATCTGTGCATCAAGCGGAAGGGATTCCAGAGAAGCGGCAGTGCCCCTGTAGGGATCCAGAGCGCTTTTATATATCACGAACAGGATGGTGCATACCGCAAAAAGTCCTAAGAGTATGCCGATCAGTATTCTTTTTGTTTTCTTTTTCTTCATGATCTGTCTTTCCTTTTCTGGTGCGTTTGGTTTCGTCAAAATTCCGTCACATCACATTTTGCCATCTCTCTTCCTTTAAGCAGGAACGTGGGGATCATCACAATGAGGTTGGATGCAAGGAATGCGTAAAGCCCGGTTTCCGAATAGTACGGAAGATATTTTCCGTCAGGGATGTAATAAAGTTCGTTGAGCAGAAAGCTGCTTATAAAGACCAGTGCTCCTCCCGCTGCCACCGCGATCATATCCATGGCCGCAAGCTCCCGGAAGATCTTAAAGTATACTTCCCTTCGTGATAAGCCTATGGCCCTGAACACTCCGAATTCATACCGTCTTGCCATGAACTGCCCGGAAAGGACGGAACCCACTATCATGGCCAGGATCAGGGTAAGTATCACGATGCCCACTCCGAATATGAGATTAAAGGGTTCGAACTGCTTATGTATTGCTTCTCTTGAGGGCTCCGATATATCCACCTTGCGATCACCTTTTATTTCTGTCAGATGATCATAGAGTTCCATGCCGCTGATGCCGTTCCCCAATACGTTGAGCCTGACGGGTGAACCCTCGTATTCTCCGCCTCTTACATAGAAGACGATATAGCTGTTATCATCCAGGATCGCAGCTATGGGGTATCTGCCAACGAATCCGGGGATCTGGGCGGAGCTGATCTCATCTCCCTTTTTCAGGCCATACTGTGCCGCCAGTGCGGAGGATATGCATACCGTACCGTCACTTACATCCGACAGGTCCGCATCTATGCCGAATGTTTCAAAGGCAGTCTTAAGATCCTCAGGTGTTTCGAAGACCATGGATGCGTTGCCCATATCGAATCCCATTGTGCAGGTCCAGGAAAGTCCCGTGCTGCCCTGCGGAGTTCTGGGCATTACCGTGAGCAGGTCGTCTGCAAGAAGGTCCTCGTAAAAGGAATTAAAATCCTCATAGTCCTCATCCGTGGACAGGCCGTTTACCAAAAGCATCTTATCCGTGTACTCCATATATCTGTCCCAGTAATAGTAGACACTGGCCACGTAATTGCCTGCCATATAAAGGAGTGTTGTGAACATGAACATGAAGATCACGATAAGACTTCGCATCCTGTTTTCTTTTATGTAATATAGTGCGGATAAGGGTTTCATCTGCTGATCTCTCCATCCCATATCTCTATTATGCTGTCCGCATCCTTCAGGATGCTCTTGTCGTGGGTGATGACAAGTACAAGCCTTTCCCCGGAATATCCCTTCAGCATCTCCATAACTTTGAATGCATTTTCATGATCCAGGGATGCGGTGGGTTCGTCCGCAAAAACGACCTTGGGATCGTTGATCATGGCTCTCGCGATGGCAACTCTCTGACACTGGCCTCCGGAGAGCTTTGCAGGCTTTTTGGAGAATTCTTTTTCCGAAAGACCAAGCTCTTCAAGAAGTTTTCTTGCCTTCGAATCTGCTTCGCTCCCGCTGCCTGCCGCTGCCACCTTCACATTGTCGATGGCGCTCATATAGGGAACAAGATAGTGCTTCTGGAATACGAAGCCGAACTCCCTTCTCCTGAGCCTTTCGCGCTCTGAAGATGTCACATTGGTTATCTCCGTATCGTTATAGACAATGCTCCCTTCAGTGGGCACCTTGAGGGTGGAAAGGCAATACATAAGGGTACTCTTTCCGCTTCCGGAAGGTCCTATGATACCTATTAGCCCCTTGTCGGGAAGATCAAGATCCACGCCTTTAAGGGCATAGGTCTTGGAATCCGTATTCATGTCGTAAATCATTGAAAGATCTCGTGTATGAAACATTTATTGCCTCCGATCATTCTTTTTCTACGGCATCAATCGTCCTGATGCCGGATAAGCATACAAGTACGGGGAGCTGGAGCATTCCCATGATAAATATGAAGATAGCAAGGATCTTGAATATCTGTACCGGGTAGATAAGGTGTCCGATAAGTCCCGCGGGGACGATGAGAAGCTCATGAATCAGCAGTCCGCCGATAAGGGATACGGCCAGTCCCACAAGGGAGCCCAGTCCGAAGAGGATCAGCATTTCCCTCAGGATCATTCCGTAGATCTCGCTCCTGCCGTAACCGATGGATGCGTAGAGACAGTATTCCGAGACTCGGTTTCGCATGAAGGACACGTAGGCGATCATGACCATGATGGTTAGGATTATCATCACCGCAAGCATCACTCCGCTTACCACGGACACGATGGGGCCGATGACGCTGTCTTTATAAGTTGCAAGGTATTCAGGGTGGTCTATAACTTCATCCGAATCCTT
>JAGCRJ010000313.1 GCA_017964745.1 Lachnospiraceae bacterium | reverse complement strand
GGTATCTTTGTATTTATTCTTTTGATTTACGGCTTCTTTTGCCGCTGCTTCGGTGAAGGCTTCTTTTTCGTCTCCGGGAATTCGTACGGTCGTTGTGCACCACGAGGGGATGGCGTTATCAGCGTTTCCGCCCTTTATATCCGTTACCGCGATGCTGCCGGAGATATATGAGATCTCCTTCAGGATATCGCCCATGACCTTGACCGCATTGGCTCTTCCCAGGTGGATCATCTGACCAGAGTGTCCGCCTGTAAGTCCCGAGAGGCTAATCTCAAATGATGTTCCGTCCGGTAATGAAGTCAGATCCGGGTCGATCAGACATGAGACTCTTGCGCCTCCCGCGCATCCTACGGTAAACACTCCTTCATCCTCGGAATCCAGATTGATAAGTCTGCGGTTCTTTATATTTCGTATATCAAGTCCGGAGGCACCTTCCATTCCGGTTTCTTCATTTGCCGTGATGATGACTTCGAGATCGGGGTGGGGGATGTCATCAGCTTCGAGGATCGCAAGAGCCATGGCAACGGCGATCCCGTTGTCTCCCCCGAGGGAAGTGTGTCTTGCACCGATAAGGTCACCATCGACGAAAATATCGAGAGGCGCGGTCTTCATATCTATTCCCGATCCCTCTTCACAGACTGCGACCATATCCATATGTCCCTGAAGGATCACACCCGGCTGATCTTCGTATCCCTTATGGGCGGGCTTTTTAAAGATGATGTTTCCGGACGTATCGGCTATGTATTCTATGTCATTCTTTTTCGCGAATGCGATGAGATATTCCCTGATGCCGTCAAGATTATATGAACCGTGAGGAATCTGTGTAATCTCTTCGAAATGCCCGAATACTTTCTCCGGTTTAAGCTGATCAAGCACTGCCATTTTTCAATCTCCCTGAATCTCTTAAAAACCTCATTTATCATAAACCTTTATTCGGGATATAAAAAGAGTTCTTTTCTTTAATTTAGGGCGCATCAGGGGTAATTTATGCTATAATTTACATAACTTTGTAAATGTATCTCTTGAGGGGGCATAAATGAAAGTTACCATTCTGGGAGCAAGAGGTTCTATTCCAACCGAAGGAAAGGAGATGCTCGAATTCGGAGGCGGTACTTCATGTGTACTCGTCGAAGATCACGATCAGGCTGTCTATCTGGATGCGGGAACGGGTATGATCTGTACACCCGACATCGGCGATAGATCCATATCGGTCCTGCTTTCGCATCCGCATCTGGATCACATTCTGGGATTTCCTTTTTTCCCTTATCTTTCAAAAAAGAACAGAAAAGTAGGTATCTATGCCGGCAAGAGCGGAGATCTCGGTGCTTTTGAACAGCTTGAGGAACTTTATAAGAATCCGTTCTGGCCCTGCGGACTGAAGGATTATCCTTCCGATGTGTCGTTTCATGATATTGAGTTTCCTCTGAATATCGGAGCATTTACCGTAACGGGCATCCCTTCCGTTCATCCGGGCGGATCGCTTGTTTACAGGCTTGAGACTGACGGACGCTCGGTCGTATATGCCACGGATTATGAATATGAAGAAGATAAGGTTTCGGAGCTAATAGAATTTTCGCGTGACTGTGATCTTCTTCTTTTTGACGCGCAGTATACCGACGAAGAATTCGAAGCAAGAAGAGGCTTCGGTCATTCGACGGTCGCACAGGGCATGATGATAATGGAAAAGTCCGGTGCTAAGAATATCCGTTTTGTACATCACGATCCCAGGCACACAGATGATTTCCTCCGTGAGATGGAAAGACCGATAAAGTGTGCTACGGCTGCATTTGCCAGAAAAGACGAGGTGATCATCCTTTGAGTGATAACGAGTTCAGAAACAGCATAGGAGAGACGGGCTATACGCTTGACCGGATGATACGCATCGCACTGGATCTCTCGGCAGAGAATGATTTCGACATCCTCATGCAGAAGATCCTGCTTGAAGCGATGGACATCTGTCACTGCGATGCGGGAACGGTTTATGTTCTTGAAGATGATCATCTGAATTTCCACACGGTCCTTACCAAGTCGCTCGGAACAAGCCTGGAGGAACAGAACCGTAACAAGAATCTTCCTCCTGTGCCTCTCGGAAGAAAGAATGTCTGTGCATGTGCGGCTCTGGATAAAAAGAGGATCAATATCCCCGATGTATATGCATCCAAGGATTATGATTTTACCGGAGCCCAGAAGTACGATGCGATAACACATTACAGGACCGGATCAATGCTCGTTATCCCGATGGATGATGACAAGGACGATATCATCGGAGTGCTTCAGCTCATAAATGCACAGGACGAAAACGGCAGGACGATACCCTTTGATCCCGCTTACGAGCAGATAGTTTCGGCACTTGCTTCACTTGCCGCGGTGAGCCTCAATAACCATCAGCTCGCACAGGAAGTAACCGATACGCTGCATTCATTTGTCGAGGTAATGGTCGATGCGATAGATGCACGAAGCGCATACAATGCAAACCATACAAGAAGCATGGTAAGGTATGCGGGCAGGTTCATTGACTGGCTGAAGGAAACCGGTAATCCGTGGACATTTACGGATGACCAGAGGGATGCATATCTGATGAGCATCTGGCTTCACGATATAGGAAAGCTGGTCGTTCCTCTGGAAGTGCTTGATAAACCGGACAGGCTCGGACCTTTAAAGAGTGTGATAAAGAGCAAGGTCGATATCGCATGCCTGATGGAAAAGGTGGAGAGCCTTCAGGATCCGGACCGCGTATCTGAATGCAACGCCGCGATCGATAAGATCAGGAATGCATATGAAGTCATAGAAAAAGCAAATACCGCAGGTTTCCTTTCGGATGAAAGGATAGAGGAGCTCAAAGGATTTGCGGATATAAAGGTTAAGAATGCCGAAGGCGAAGAGATTCCGCTCCTGGATGAAAAGGAGATCGAAGCGATCACCATCCGGAAAGGAACTCTTACCGATTCCGAAAGGCAGCAGGTCCAGAGCCACGTCGTATATACAAGGCGTATGCTGGACAAGATGCATTTCAAGGGAATCTACAAGGAGGTTCCTTTCTGGTCCGGATCCCACCATGAATTCCTGAACGGAAGAGGATATCC
>JAGCRJ010000312.1 GCA_017964745.1 Lachnospiraceae bacterium | reverse complement strand
TCTTGCGGGTGCGGTTGCATCATCCTTAGAGATAGCAACTGCGGTGGGTCCTTCGAGAACCTGATCGAGCTGTGCGAAATCGGTTCCTTCGAATGCTCTTGTAAGGAAAGTATTCTTGTAAACCTTATAGACAACTCCTGCTTCACGAAGGCTCTTACGAAGCTCGGTATCCTGAGCAACGGTAAGTCCGCGATAGTCTACAGCAACTACTGACTGTGCACCATCGATGAACTCGCTGATCTCAGCGATGATCGGCTTCTTCTCTTCGATCTTTGCCATTTTCTTACCTCCTGTTAGATTTTTAATACGAGGCCGAAAAAAATCTCCCGTGCGCAAAGACACGGGAGATGAAGATGATTCATATATTCATCACCTCGGCTGGGCTTACAACGCCATGCTGCGATCTGCTGCTGACGAATGCCTGCTGTCTTCGGCTTATATAGACCTTGAACAAGATAGCATTAATGCCCGCCTGTGTCAAGGACCTAATACATATAAAGGTAATTCTTATGAGTACTTAGCGGTGGTAACGTGGATGCCGGGGCCCATGGTGGTAGCGAGGGTCACGCTCTTAAGATACTGTCCCTTGAGAGTGCTGGGCTTAGCCTTAAGAATAGCATCGATGACTGCATCATAGTTAGCCTTGAGCTGGTCCTCGGTGAAGGAAACCTTTCCTACGGGAACGTGAACTATGTTTGCCTTGTCAAGTCTGTACTCGATCTTACCTGCTTTGATGTCTGCGATAGCCTTGGTAACATCCATGGTTACGGTTCCTGCCTTGGGGTTGGGCATAAGTCCCTTAGGTCCGAGAACCTTACCGAGACGTCCTACAACACCCATCATGTCGGGAGTAGCTACAACAACATCGAAATCGAACCATCCCTCGTTCTGGATCCTGGGAATGAGTTCCTCTCCTCCGACGAAATCAGCTCCTGCGTTCTGAGCCTCGGTCAGCTTATCGCCCTTTGCGAATACGAGAACCTTTACGTCTTTTCCGGTACCGCTGGGGAGAACTACTGCACCGCGGATCTGCTGGTCAGCGTGTCTTCCGTCACATCCTGTGCGGATGTGGAGCTCTACAGTTTCATCAAACTTTGCGGAAGCGGTCTTCTTAACAAGTGCTACTGCATCAGCGGGATCATAGAAAGTTCCGCGCTCGACGAGTTTAGCAGCTTCCATATACTTCTTGCCATGCTTCATTTTAATATCCTCCTAGGTTCAATCGGCGTATGATACGCCTCCCAAAGTGTCAGTCTTTGATGGTAACACCCATGCTGCGAGCGGTACCCTCGATCATGCTCATTGCTGCCTCGATTGAAGCTGCATTGAGATCGGGCATCTTGGTCTCAGCAATCTCTTTGACCTGTGCCTTGGTGATGCTTGCAACCTTGTTCTTGTTGGGTACACCTGACGCCTTCTGGATCTTAGCTGCCTTCTTGATGAGAACTGCAGCAGGGGGAGTCTTGGTGATGAAGCTGAAGCTTCTGTCTGCGTAAACTGTGATGATGACAGGGATGATGGTATCACCCTTGTCTGCGGTTCTTGCGTTGAACTGCTTGGTGAATTCAACAATGTTGACACCGTGCTGTCCAAGTGCAGGACCTACCGGGGGCGCAGGTGTTGCCTTGCCGGCCGGAATCTGTAACTTGATATAGCCTTCTACTTTTTTTGCCATAATGGCACCTCCTGATCTAATCACCGCTTATGCGGCTTCGTGGTATTCATGCCGGAGCACATTCCCACTGTTTACATATTTATATCATCGGGCATATGCCCGGTAATACCTTATCAACCCATTCTTCTTACATTATCGAGAGGAACCTCGAGAGGAGTCTCTCTTCCGAACATCTCGACATTGATGGTAACGGTCTGCTTGCTGTCATCGATCTTGAGAGCCTTGCCCTCGGTATCTCTCCAGGTACCGTCAACAACCGCGATAAGATCGCCGACCTTGATGCCGTAATCTCTCTTGGGTGCTTTCTCTTCGTTACCTGAACCGGGCTGGGGCTTACCGATTCCAAGATTGATGAGTTCCTCCTCAGTAAGGGGAACAGGCTTGCTTCCGGGTCCTACGAATCCGGTAACGCCTCTTGTATTTCTGACAATGTACCAGGTGTTGTCGTTCATCACCATATGTACGATGACATAACCGGGGCACATCTTACGGTCAACGACTTTCTTCTTACCGTCCTTGACTTCCATTACGCTCTCGGTAGGCACTTCAACGCCCAGGATCTTGTCCGCAATGTTCTTGTTATTGGCGATGGTCTTCTCGATATCCAGCTTGACCTTGTTCTCATAGCCGGAATAGGTGTGGACCACGTACCATTTTGCTTCTGCTTCTGCCACTGTTGGTCCTCCTTATAAAGACGTGATCCAATTGACTCCGGCCTTAGCCAGGAAGTCGATAAGAGCAATGATCAGTCCCGCAACAACCGAAATAATGATAACAGCAACAGACTGTCTGAAAGCACCTTTTCCGTTCGGCCATACGATCTTGCCGAATTCCGCTTTCACACCTGTCCAGAAGCTGATCTTCTTTTCACTCGCATTTGAATCTGCCATCAGCTGATCTCCTTCTATAGGAATAGGATAGAATTACTTTGTTTCCTTATGAAGTGTGTGCTTCTTGCAAAATCTGCAGTACTTCTTGATCTCCATGCGGTCAGGCATGGTCTTCTTATCCTTGGTGGTGTTGTAGTTGCGCTGTTTGCACTCGGTGCAAGCAAGTGTGATCTTGGTACGCATATCTTCCTCCATTTACTGCCCAAATATTGAGCGAAAAAAATAGGCCTAACATCAGCCGCCTATGTAATGTAGCATAAGCGGCCGATCATCGTCAAGTGTTTTTTCAAATTAAAGATCTATGAGTGTATTTATGATGTCCAGCAGGTCTTTTAACTGCATCTCATACAGCTGCGCGGTATTGTAACCGGTCTTGGGCATGAAATAATCGCCCACGGGATATACGGCATGTATCCTGTCCTTTTCGAAGACAAGGGTAAGTTTGTTATGTCTGCCGATAAGGCCTCCGATCTTTTCCCGTTTTGAAGGAGCAAGGATCTTCAGAACCTCGACGGGGTCTCCCTTTGCGTATACATTATCGTCGAACTCGGGGTCATCGGTAAGAACACGCTCTTTTTTGGAAACATGACCGTGCTTTTTGGGAGATACGATAACGGGGTTTTCGATGAAGTTCTCCTTCTCCACAACGATCCAGGGACCCAGATACAGCTCTACGGTGTATTCATGGTCATCGATATCGCGCTCTTCCCTTGAAAAATGGAGCATGCTGAACCTGATATTCGTTCCCCCATAGGCCGCTTCAACCAGATCGCGTCCTGTGGGATGATCCCAGAATATATCATGGGTATCGGACGGCGAAAGACAACCCCTGGCATCATATCTGCACTCCCCGAAGGTCTTATCAAGAAGAGGCTTCAGAACCGATTCCGATTTCTTCATGCGCCGGTTTTCTTTTGCTATCTTCATGATCAGACTGATGATCGCACAGACAATGCACAGACCTATAAATACACCACCCATAGAATACCCCCTTCATAGATCACGGTTATTACAACTCGTTTTCCTTTCCTACGAGTCCCTCTACGCTGTAGCGTTTTCTGAGAAGCGGCTTTTCGATCTTGCCGGTAGGATTGCGGGGAACATCGTCGAAGATGATCTTGCGGGGTCTCTTGTATCTGGGAAGACCCTGGCAGAATTCCTCGATCTCCGCTTCCGTGCAGGTCATGCCGTCCTTTATGGAAATGATCGCACCCGCGATCTCGCCGAGTCTGGGATCGGGAAGTCCGATAACGGCAACATCCTTGATCTTGTCATGCTTTCTGAGGAAATCCTCGATCTGAACGGGATAGAGATTCTCTCCGCCCGATACGATGACATCCTTCTTACGGTCAACAAGGAAGATGAATCCGTCGGGATCCTGCATCGCAACATCTCCGGTGTAGAGCCATCCGTCCTTAAGCACCTCTGCGGTAGCTTCGGGATTTCTGTAATAGCAGGTCATGACGCCGTCGCCCTTTACGCAGAGCTCTCCGGCTTCGCCCTTCTTTACTTCATTTCCGTTCTCATCGACGATCTTGCACTGCCAGCCGTAACCGGGAACACCGATCGCACCGACCTTGTGAATGTTCTCGACTCCGAGATGCACGCAGCCGGGTCCGATGGATTCGCTGAGGCCGTAGTTTGTATCGTACTGATGGTTCGGGAAGTAAGCCATCCACCTGCGGATAAGTGAAGGAGGAACGGGCTGTGCACCGATATGCATGAGCCTCCACTGTGAAAGCTCATAATCTTCCATCTTAAGGTCTCCGCTGTCGAGTGAATCGAGAATGTCCTGAGCCCAGGGCACGAGGAGCCAGACTATGGTGCACTTTTCACGCGAAACCGCGTCGAATATATATGAAGGTTTTGTTCCTTTTAAAAGAACCGCCCTTGATCCGCTCACAAGGCTACCCATCCAGTGCATCTTTGCTCCGGTGTGGTAAAGGGGAGGGATGCAGAGGAAGCAGTCATCATGCGAGGTCGAATGATGGTGCTGCTCAACGGTGGCTGCGGTCATAAGGCTGAGATGCTTATGAAGGATCGCCTTGGGGAATCCCGTTGTTCCGGATGAGAAATAGATCGCACCGTCATCGCTGTCCTTTACATCGATACCGGGATTTGCACTTGAGCAGTCCGCAACAAGCTCTCTGTAGCTCTCAGCAAAAGTGGGGCAGGTCTCGCCCACGAAAATGAGAAGGCGGTGCTCCATGAGCTTATCGACTACAGACTCGATACGTCCGATGAATTCGGGTCCGAAGAAAAGAATATCAACCTCAGCAAGATCGGCACAGTAAAGGATCTCGTCCGCGGAATATCTGAAGTTGAAGGGAACGGCGATGGCACCGCTCTTTAAGATTCCCATATAGATGGGAAGCCACTCGAGGCAGTTCATCATAAGGATCGCTACCTTGGTGTCCCTCTTTACGCCTCTTTCAAGAAGCATGTTGGCAACACGGTTTGCCTTCTCATCGAAAACGCTCCATGTGATCTCTCTTCTGTAGGGCTGATCCTCGGTCTGCTGGATGAGTGAATAATCCTTCCAGCTGATGCGCCTTGTCTCCTTCTGTTCGGGGTTGAGCTCTATGAGTGCAACCTCGTCTCCGTATTCTTTTGCATTCTTTTCAAGATACTGTGTAATGGGCATTTTATACTCTCCGATCTGTGATCAATTATTTACGATATATAGTTCAGCGGGTTGACCGGCGAACCGCCTATCAGGATCTCGAAATGCAGGTGAGGTCCCGTGGATCTTCCCGTGTTACCTGTCTTACCTATGACTTCTCCCTGACTTACCGTCTGTCCCACGGATACGAATATCTTGGAAAGGTGTGCGTATCTGGTCTGGGTTCCGCCGGGATGTGTTATGAGGATCATGTATCCGTAGCTTCCGGACCATCCCGCCTGGGTGACGGTTCCGCCGCTGGATGCCATGACGGATGTACCTGTTGCGACCGCCCAGTCAACGCCTCTGTGGTATGTCGTTGCGCCGGCTGTGGGTGCGTTTCTGTATCCGAAGTATGAGCTGATCCTTCCGCCGTAGATGGGCTTGATATATGTAGGAGGTATCTTGGTTCCGCGCTCCATGATCTTGGGAACGGCCTCGATATCTATCTCTTCTATAAGAATCTCTCTTTCGGATTCGGTATCGTTGATGAAATGCTGGTCGACGATCGCCCTGTGGTGTCCCGCGGAAGGCTGCTGGATAACATTGGTCTCCGTAGTGTACCAGTCATCCCTGGGAATGATTATGACTTCCGCGTCATAATCCTCGTCGACATAGTTTCTCTCGACATGTTCTATCGAGACTTCCGATTTGGGCTGATTTATGATGATGGTGTCATTTATATGGAGTGTTGCGTTCTGCGTGGGAAGTGTGTCGGGGTTGAGCGCCATCAGTTCCTCGATGGGAGTGTTGTATATGAGTGAGATCCCGCTCAGTGTGTCTCCCGCCTGTATCACGTGCTCAAATGCACTGTCATGCTGCTTGGTGACATCCTCGATCGCCTGATCAAGCGATGTGAGCTGCGATGCGGGAACATATCCTTCCGCGATCTCGATCTTCTCGACAAAATTGATCGAGATAAGTCCGGTCTCAAAATCCTGGAAGGTGACGGGCTTTTCCTCTCCGTTATCCTGATATCCCTGCAAATCCAGGTAATCCTGAAGTCCTCCGCCGGGAATAAGGTCTCCTGCGTTTACGCTCTTGGATTCGTAGGTATCGACTATCTCCGCGGTCAGCACGTTAAAGTCCCTGCCGGGTGCCCTTACAAGTCTTACCTCAAACCGTCCGCCGGGATTGTATCTGTCGATCGCTTCGTTCAGAAGTGTAACAACCTCCGTCTCACCCGCAAGAGTGACCATATAGTCTCCCATCTTAACGGTATATGAAGGCGAAAGTGTTTCCTTTAACGAAGAGATGAGAACGTCCTCCGCCGCGACAAGCGCTTCATCCCTGGGGGTAACATCTCCCGTAAGTACATTCTCGGAATCAATCCTGAAATCAAAATCCATGAATGCCATTCCGGCATATCTTGACGAAACATTTCTTCGCGCTTCAAGAAGGAGATCCTGTGCCTCGTCATACGAGGAAAAATCTCCTATCTTGACATCGTTAATAAATAAGTGGAAATAATCATCGGTTCCCTGCAGATAGGGTGAATATCCGCGTACCAAAAAGAAGCACACGAATATCGTGACAGCGGAAGTGATTATAAAGATAAATTCTCTTTTTTTTGAAAAAAACAAATTCTTCACGACAAACCTAAGATCAGAACAGGAACTGTGCCACAAAAGGAGCGGCTACCGAAAGGAGTGACAGAACGGCCGCAATGATGGCGATCGTCTTGACGCCTGCGCTCTTTTCCTCGATCCTGGCGATCTCGCTCTTCATGCTGACAAGAAGCTTTGAATTCTCCTCGCGGAAGCTTTCAAGCTGCTTGCCGCCGTCGTTACGGAGACTGCCGAGGAGCTTTGCACTCTCATCCCTGATGACTGTGATATTTCTGCTTCCTTCGGTCTTGAGGTTTTCAAGCATTGCGGAATTCTCCTGCTTAAAGCTTTCAAGCTGCTTGGAATTCTCATCCTGAATGGAAGCCTGTACATTACGGTATACTCTTACGCACTCTTTATGAATATCCGCATTTCCGAGAGCCTGTGCAAGAGAGTTCTGGCCCTGGAGCATCTGCTCCTGACCCTTTCTCAGATTGCTCTGCATCTGCTGCATATACTGGTCATTGGAGGTTCTGACGGTTTCCATCTGACGCTTCATTGCGGAAACTTCATCCCTGAGAACTTCGACAAGCTCTACAAGATGCTCATCGGAACCGGTATTTCCGAGCTGCTGTCCGAGTCTTTCGGATATCTCGTTGCCGGATTCCTTAACGGAAGCATTTATCTGACCGACGGAAGCGCCGAGTGCGCCGACCGACTGATTAACGGAGCTGAGAGATTCACCTACCGAATTAACGGAATCCCTCACGGGATCGATCGTGGATTCGATCTTGGCATCGATGCCCTGACGGAGATCTCCGAGCTGGGTTCCGATCTGTGCTTCGAGGAGATCGAGGCGTGCGCTGAGTCCCTCAAGCGCGCTGAGGCGGGCGCTGAGATCATCAAGAGCACCGAGACGTGCACTCATGTCTTCAAGCGTTCCGAGACGTGCGCTCATATCGTCAAGTGTTCCGAGGCGGGCGCTCATATCGTCAAGTGTTCCGAGACGGGCACTCATATCATCGAGCATTCCGAGGCGGGCACTTACTTCTTCAAGGCCTGCGCCCGAAGCGTTGTCGGCAAATCCGCTGCGGAGTCTCTCGAACTGTTCCTCATTGGAAGCCTTTATGGATTCGAGTCTTTCTTCATTGGAGGTCCTGATGGATTCGATCTGTTCCCTGAGTTCATTGCTGCGGTTTTCGAGCATCTCGCTCTGTCTGCTCATGAGCTCATTCTGGCTCTGTGCAAGATCCTTCTGGCGCGCGATGAAATCATTCTGGCTTGCGAGAAGATCATTCTGCATCTGCTGAAGATAATCTTCATTGGCCTTGTTCATGGTAGCCATCTGTGCCTTGAGGTCATCAAGCGCAGCATCATAGCTTCCCGCATTCATATCGGGAAGTGCAGCTATAGTCTGCTGAAGTCCGCCAAGCTCATCCGCTACATTCTTCATGCGGTCAAGGCAATCCTGATACTCCCTGACCTGGGCTCTCATTACGCCCATAGCCTCGGATTCTGCCTCACCGTTTGCACGGATGATCTGCTGTGCATTCAGTTTCTGTGATAACTGGTCCATGAATGTATCCATAATAGCCTCCGAAATCGTTTTGTCGTTCTGTGACAGCTTAGGTCATGATACTTCATAAGCCTGCGT
>JAGCRJ010000311.1 GCA_017964745.1 Lachnospiraceae bacterium | reverse complement strand
AGGATGGGTCTGTCGGGAGTAACACCTACAGCCTCTGCCATGTAGACATCCATCTGCTCATCATCGTGAACGACTTCCATTCCTCTTCCGCCGAGGACATATGAAGGACGTACCATAACGGGATATCCGATACGGTGTGCGATCTCCTTTGCTCCGTCGACATCTGAAGCCATTCCGGATTCTGCCATGGGGATCTCGAGTCTGTCCATCATGTCGCGGAACAGGTCTCTGTCCTCTGCCATATCGATGGTCTCGGGAGTTGTTCCGAGGATGTTGACGCCGTACTTTTTGAGGTCTGCCGCAAGGTTAAGAGGAGTCTGTCCTCCGAACTGTGCGATTACACCGACGGGCTTCTCCTTCCTGTAGATGCTTAACACATCTTCAAGGGTAAGAGGCTCGAAGTAAAGCTTGTCTGAAGTGTCATAGTCGGTGGATACGGTCTCGGGGTTACAGTTGACGATGACCGTCTCATAGCCGAGCTTCTTGAGTGCGAATGCGGCATGTACGCAGCAATAGTCGAACTCGATACCCTGGCCGATACGGTTGGGACCGCCGCCGAGGATCATAACCTTCTTGGAATTATCCGAAGCTACGCTCTTATCTTCGATATTGTAGCTTGAGTAGTAATATGCGCTGTCCTTGGTTCCGCTTACGTGAACGCCTTCCCATCCTTCGACCACGCCTGCTGCCTCGCGTGCGTTTCTGATGTCCTCTTCGGATACTTCGCAGATCTGTGCGAGGTACTTATCGGAGAAGCCGTCCTTCTTGGCCTGTGTGAGCATAGCGGTCTCGGGAACCTTGCCCTTGGAAGAAGCGATGATGGCTTCCTCTTCATCAACAAGCTCCTTCATCTGCTCGATGAAGTACTTCTTGATCCTGGTCATCTCGTAAAGCTCATCAACACTTGCGCCCTTGCGGAGTGCTTCGTACATGATGAACTGTCTTTCAGAGGTTGGATTAACGAGCTCCTTCATGAGCTCTTCGAGAGTCATCTCGTGGTAATTCTTGACATAGCCGAGTCCGTATCTGCCCTTCTCAAGTGAACGGATAGCCTTCTGGAAAGCCTCCTTGTAGGTCTTACCGATACTCATGACCTCTCCCACGGCTCTCATCTGGGTTCCGAGATGATCGGATACACCCTTGAACTTCTCGAATGCCCATCTTGCGAACTTGATAACAATATAGTCGCCGCTCGGAACATACTTATCAAGAGTGCCGTACTTGCCGCACTCGATATCCTTGAGGTCGAGTCCGCATGCGAGCATAGCGGAAACAAGAGCGATGGGGAAACCGGTCGCCTTGGAAGCAAGTGCCGAGGATCTTGATGTTCTGGGGTTGATCTCGATTACGATGATACGGTCGGTCTTGGGATCATGTGCAAACTGGCAGTTACATCCGCCGATGACCTGTACCTTGTCTACTATGCTGTAAGCATACTTCTGAAGTCTGTCCTGAACTTCCTGTGAAATGGTAAGCATGGGTGCGGAGCAGAATGAATCTCCGGTATGAACTCCCATGGGATCGATATTCTCGATGAAGCATACGGTGATCATCTTACCGGTCGAGTCTCTTACTACCTCGAGCTCAAGCTCTTCCCAGCCGATGACCGACTCTTCTACGAGGACCTGGTGAACCATTGATGCCTGAAGACCTCTTGCACAGACCGTCTTGAGCTCTTCCACATTATATACAAGTCCGCCGCCTGCGCCGCCCATGGTGTATGCGGGACGGAGAACTACGGGATATCCGAGACGGGATGCGATCTCAACAGCCTCATCAACGGAGTAAGCAACCTGTGAACGAGCCATCTCGATACCGAGCTCATCCATGGTGTTCTTGAACTCGATACGGTCCTCGCCTCTTTCGATGGCATCTACCTGGACACCGATGACCTTTACACCGTACTTGTCGAGCACGCCTGCCTGAGCAAGCTCGGAGCAGAGGTTGAGTCCGGACTGTCCGCCGAGGTTGGGAAGGAGTGCGTCGGGACGCTCCTTTTCAATGATCTGGGTGAGTCTCTTTACGTTAAGGGGCTCTATATAAGTGACATCCGCGGTTTCCGTATCCGTCATGATGGTAGCAGGATTGGAGTTTACGAGGATTATCTCGTATCCAAGCTTTCTGAGAGCCTTGCAGGCCTGTGTTCCCGAATAGTCGAATTCGCAAGCCTGACCGATGATGATCGGGCCCGAACCGATGATCAGGATACGATGGATGTCTGTTCTTTTCATAGTGAATCTTCCTTTCTGTTTACCAAAGTCCGCGAAATATTATAGAGTTTTTTTACTCAGATATCAATATCAGACTCTCTTCAGATGCATTACGGTCTCGACCTCTTTGGTCCAAGGGAACTGGTCCACGCAGGCGTAACGCTCTATCCTGTATCCCTCCTCAAGGAAGGTGCCCAGATCCCTTTCAAGGGAGGTCGGCTTGCAGGAGATATAGATGATATTTCCGACACCGTATGAGATTATCTTCGGAAGTGCCTTGGGGTGTATTCCGTCCCTGGGCGGATCGAGGATGATGATATCCGGCTTTTCCGTAAGGTCATCCAGGACCTTCAGCACGTCTCCGCAGATGAATTCGCAATTATCTATTCCGTTTTCCAGAACGCCGGCCTTAGCGGCTTCCACGGCCTCGGGGATTATCTCCACTCCGTACACCTTATCCGCATCCCTTGCCGCGATCTGTGCAATGGTGCCCGTTCCCGAATAAAGATCGTAAACCGTTCTTCCCTTTGCTCCGCCGTCACAGCCCGCCACGTAATCCCTTACGAGCGTATACAGCACCTCGGCACTGTATGTATTGGTCTGGAAAAAGGAAAACGGGCCTATCCTGAACTTCAGATCAAGGAGGGTCTCGTTTATATGGTCCCTTCCGTAAAGAAGCTTTACATCATCCGCTATTATCGCATCGGATATGCAGTCATTTACTATCCGGACGATCCCGCAGATACATCCGTCAAGCTTAAGTGCGGTAAGGCCGTCCGAATATCCCTTCAGAAGCTCCGTGTGATCTTCTCCGGTGGCATTATCGGATGTCGTGACCGGGCAGATCAGGATCTCACCGGTATGTGCGGCTTTCCTTACGAGCAGGTTTCTCAGGAAACCCGTATGGTCCTTCTTATGATAAAAGGGAGTTTCCTTGCTTCTGAAATAATCCCTTGTAAATACAAGTATCTTCCTGTAATCCTCATCGACTATCAGACAGTCGCTGACATCCAGGATGTCATGGAACGCTCCTCTTTTGTGAAGGCCAATGTTGAGCTCTCCCCCAAGCTTTTCGTTGCCGAAGGAAAACTCCATCTTGTTGCGGTAGCCGTACATGACGGGGGATCTGAGGATGCCGTCGAATACGGGTGAATATCCGTACTTTTCGTAGCTTTGCGCTACGCGTGCGTTAAAGAGCTTCTTTACCTGTTCGCATTTAAGCTCAGCTTCCGCGTCCCCGGACATAGAAAGATATGCGCAGCCTCCGCATTCTCCGAAGTGTGCGCATATCTTACCGGTTTCAATATCACTTTTTTCAATAACTTCAAGAAGAGTGCCTTCCGCTCTGTCCGCATGGCTTCTTCCGATGCGGATGGAGACCTTCTGTCCGGGAAGGGCATTTTTAACCACAACAACACCCTCATCGCACCTTACGCGTGCTCTGCAGGGGTAATCACATTCCTCTACCCATCCTTCGACAATCTGGCCTCTCTTCATGATCAGCTGTCTGCTTCGTCAGCGAAGAAATCCTCGTCTTCGAACTCGTCATCTTCGAACTCGTCGTCGAAATCCTCAAGATAATCGGGGCTGAAATGGCGATATACAAGGTATCCCACAATACATCCGATGGCGATGATGCCGATGATCGCAAGAATGATAAGTCCGATATGGGACTTCTTCTCATCCTCTTCTTCATCAGAGGGCCTGGAGATAAGATTGCCAATTCCGGCTGCTGCAGCGAGCTCTGCATCTCTGGCTGCCTGAGATCCGCCGAAATCCTTGATCTGCT
>JAGCRJ010000310.1 GCA_017964745.1 Lachnospiraceae bacterium | reverse complement strand
CAGAGGAATCAAGACTTACAACCTTCTTCTCAACGGACTCAACTACAATGCCAAGAACGGTATTGTAACCATGAATGTTCCCGCAGGCTACACCGATTACAAGCTCATCACCGTAGATGCAAAGGGAACCGTAACTGTTCTTGACGATATGGATGCACTTCCCGGAACCGCTACATTTGCAGTTAATTTCAACGGATATGCTGTTGAGCTCATCGGAAGATAATTAATTCTTAATTACAGAATTCTTTCATGCCGTATCCTTTATGGGATACGGCATGATTTTTTTGTGTTTAATTTTCTGACAGATTATGATATATTTAATACAAATTCAGACCTCGTGGGAGGGGGATAATGTATGGATACTAAGATTTTACTTGACAGTGGTACTAACGAGCTCGAAGTTCTGGAGTTCACTCTCGGTGAATTTTCCTACGGAATCAATGTTGCGAAGATCAAGGAGATCATTTCATATCAGCCTGTGACTCCTGTTCCCAATTCGCATCCCAGTATCGAAGGCATATTTATGCCCCGTGAAACCATGATCACGGCTATCGATCTTAAGAACTGCCTCGGAAGAGGACAGTCCGAACCCGGCGGTCTTTTTATAATCACTAATTTCAATAATCTTAATATCGCATTCCATGTCGAGGCTGTTAAGGGAATCCACAGGGTTTCCTGGAGAAACATTATTAAGCCCGATTCTACAATATCCACAGCAGAAGCTTCTGTTTCGACCGGATTTATCAAGAATGAAGGAAAGCTTATCATCATTCTTGATTTCGAGAAGATCATTTCCGATATCAATCCCGAGACCGGACTGAAGATCTCAGAGATCGAATCACTCGGAGAAAGAAGCAGAAGTGATGTCCCCATTCTTATCGCTGAGGATTCGGTACTTCTTAATAAGCTTATCGTTGATTCACTTACCGCAGCTGGATATAACAAGATCATTCATACAGAAAACGGTCAGAAGGCGTATGATGTGATCGCTGAATGCAAGGCTGACGGAACACTTGCTGAGCATGTAAAGCTCGTCATCACGGATATCGAGATGCCTGAGATGGACGGTCACAGACTGACCAAGCTCATCAAGCAGGATGACAAGACCAAGAACATTCCGGTTGTAATCTTCTCATCACTGGTTAACGAAGAGATGAAGAAGAAGGGTGAACAGCTCGGAGCCGATGCCCAGTTATCTAAACCTGAGATAGGAAATCTTGTCAGGATAATCGATACGCTGGTCGATAAATACAAATTGAATTAAGCTGATTTTCGGAACTGTCTTGAGTTTAGGCAGTTCCGAAATATTTTAAAAGTAAATATTTTATTTTCGGAGGTGGGGAGATGAATTCTTCTGAAAAAAAATCTAAGCTTACGCTTAGGCTTACTTTGCTTTCTTTTGTTCTTATTCCGTTAATTGTCTCAACAGTTCTTATCAGTATCATTTCCGTTAAAAAAAGTGAAAATGAATTAAAGAATTATACCTATGATTCGATGGTTCAGGTCATCGATAATGTAGGTTCTTCTTTTGATACCATTGTTACCAAGAATGAAGAAATACTCAAAGCTTATTCAACTGCCCCGATCCTTAAGGAAGCTTTGTATAATCGTGATGATCCCGAGATTCAGGCAAGAGCACAGCAGTACACTCTGGATTATTATTCACACCTTGAAGGCTGGGAAGGCCTGTATCTTGCTGACTGGGAATCAGGAGTTCTTACTCATCCTTCAGAAGCTGTTATAGGTGTTCATTTCAGAGAAGGAGATGGACTTGTCGCTCTCCAGAATGCCATGCTGAATTCCGAGAACGGTATTTACAATACCGGAATCATTACGAGTCCCGCTTCCGGACAGATCATTATGTCCATGTATGCACCGATCTTTGACGGCGGTAAGCCTATCGGATATGTCGGATGCGGTTTCTATGTAAATAGCATTGCCGAGAAGATCTCAAATGTTAATGATCTCGGTCTTGAAAGTGCATATATCTATTATGTTGATGCGGTTGGTACCATGCTTCATCATCCCGATGAAACCAAGATCGGAAATCCTGTTGAAAATGAAGCCGTAAAGGGTCTCGTTGCTCAGATTGCAACCGGAGCGCATCCCGATCCTGATATCGTTATTTACGAATACAAGGGAAAGACTAAGTATGCTGCCTTTTACATCGGAGCAAATGAGCAGTATATAGCTGTTCTTACCGCTGATGAAGACGATGTTCTTTCCGGCATCAACAGTACTACCAAGCTTATAATAATCATCTGCGCAGTATGTCTTGTACTGTTTACCGTTGTGGCACTGTTTGTCGAAAGACTTATTTCCTTACCTCTCGTTGCAATCTCAAAAGCACTTGATGAACTCAGTACCGGAAATGTTTCTGCTGACTGCCGGACTAATACTCATATAAGGGAAACCCGTACAATACTCGATTCCTTCCATTCGCTCAGAAATGCGCTTTCAACATCAATGTCTTCTGTAAAGAGCACAGCCGATGATCTGAACGGATCCATTGTTGATGTTGATGAGATGACCGGAAACAATGTTGAATCCATTTCACAGATCAACATTGCGGTCAATGAGGTTGCCGAAACATCACAGTCCGTTGCCGAAAATGCCCAGAACATGGCTGAAAAGGCTGCCGAACTCGGCCAGAATATCGAAGTTCTTCATAATAATGTAAGTATTCTTCATGACGCATCCGAAACTATCAGAAATGCGAATAATGATGCATCAGATTGTATGAACTCTGTTTACAGAGGCTCCAAAGAATCTGTTGAGGCAATGGATGCGATCGCAGAGAAGATCAAAGAGACCAACGAGGCGATCGAGAATATCGGAACCGCAATTCAGGCGATTGAATCCATAGCTTCCCAGACCAACCTCCTTTCACTCAATGCTTCTATTGAGGCTGCAAGAGCGGGAGAGTCAGGACGCGGATTTGCTGTTGTTGCGGATGAGATCAGAAGTCTTGCTGATTCCTCAGCTGAATCTGCAAAAGAGATCAAGGCTATTATTGAGAATGTCATCGCTCTTTCCAAGAAGACCGTTGATATTTCCAATCGTGTTTATGATGTGATCAAGAACGAGCAGTCGGATATTGAGAAAGCTCAGGAAAGCTTCAATGTTCTTTCTGATTCCGTTGAAGCTTCCATCACCGAGATCGATACCATCAGAAATATGACCGGTACACTCGATAAGATCAAGAACGAACTTACCAATTCCACCACGGAACTCGGAGCTATTTCCGAAGAACTTGGTGCATCCGCTCAGGAAGTTGCGGCTTCCTGCCAGACCGTTACCGACTCCTGTACCGATACTCAGAATTCAACCGCTCAGATGCGTAAGATGAATGAAGATATGAGCCAGGCTATCTCTTTCTTCAGATTTTAAAAATTCTTAGATATCACATGTTTTTAAATGGGGTCAACCTTAGCGGATGACCCCATTTTTTCTATACATTGACAATGCAGTGTGCTAAAATATATTCGTATGTTTATGTGAAATTTGCATAACAGTCATTATTAAATTTTATGGAGAAAAATCATGAGTTCTTCTGAAGATTATCTTGACAGTTTGCTCAGATCAATGGGAGTTCCAGCTGAACTTGCATCTCCCACAAAAGCTGCATCAAATCCGGAACCCAAGGAACCTGAAAAACAGGATCCCATAGTTCCCGATGCTGTTTTTACCGATGATTCATTAACTGAGGAACCCGTAGCGGAAGAACCTGAGTCTGAAGAGCCTGCGACAGAAGAAGCTGTATCTGAAGAGCCTGCACGGGAAATAGATGATATTGAAGTGCCGGTAGTCGAGGAAACTGCAGCTGAAGAGCCTGTGGCAGAAGAATCGGTGACCGAGCCGGTTTCCGGAAACGGTATAGATGAACACTTCTCGGATATTCTGTCGGAAGATTTTTCTTCCATTGTTGAGGAATCTGGTCCTGACGAATCTATCATAGATGAAGCTGTTGTAGAAGAGCCCGTCACAGAAGAACCTGTCGCAGAAACTCTTGCAGAAGAATCTGCTACCGATAATTCTGCGGATGAAGTTCAGATGTCTTTTGATGATCTTGACCTTGATTCACTTATGAAAGAGGTCGATTCTGTTGCAGCTGATGATTCTCCTTTGGTTGATAATCCTGTGGTCGATATTCACGAGGAAGAACCTGTTCAGATCGATCATTCAGCCGATATTCCCGATCTTGAATCGATCATCAATGAAGATCCTGCTGCATCCGATATACATATCGATTCGGCTCCTTCACTTGAGATCCCCGATGATGATCTTAGCGGTGAAACCGATCTCACCGATCTCATGAATGATCTTATGAAACAGATCGAGCCTGAGACTGAAGAGACTTCCGTACAGGAATCTGAGGTCACACTTGAGCCCGAAGCTGTGGCTGAGACTGAACCTGAGATCTCACTTGAACCCGAACCTATGCCCGAGTCTGAACCCGAGATTTCTCTTGAGCCCGAACCTATGCCGGAAACTGTTTCTGAGAATGAGCCTGCAGTTGGCGGGGATGATCTTGATGCCCAGCTAGCTGCACTTCTCAGCGAAAGCGGCATATCACTTGATGAAAACGATAATCTTGAAATAAATACATCTGCAGCTTCAAAGCCCGCAGATACCAAGATATCTGAAGAACCTGCTTCTTCCGATGATTCCGATATCGCTGATTTTGATCTCGATGCGGAACTTGCGGAGCTTATGAAGGAAGAGAACGAATCTGCCGACCTTCCGGGTGAGGATGATATCGAAGCACTCCTCAATAAAGCAAAATCCGAAGGACTTGCAGATGATCCCGAAAGATCCGAAATGAGCCTTGATGAACTGCTTGCTGCAGACAGCGGCTCTGCTTCCGATATCGGTGCGCTTCTTGATAAGAACGACAATAACGAAGCCGTCGGTGAAGAGATAGAGGCACTTCTTAACGGAACCGACGATACCGAGATTCCCGATGTACTCGGCGAAGATGATGCGGAAGGCGAACCTGTTCTTGATAAGGCTGCCGAGAAAAAGCGTCTTCGCGAAGAAAAGAAAGAAGCTAAGAGAAAAGCCAAGGAAGAAAAAGCCAGACTTAAAGCCGAGGCAAGAGAAGCAAAGAAGGCTAAGAAACTTGGTGAAACCGTCGGAGAAGAAAACGGCATATCCAATGATAATGCCGAAAACGCCGACATGTCAGATGTTGATGCACTTTTGGCCGGTGCTGCTGAAGCTGCAGCCGAAGTTAAGAATGCAGCCGCATCGGCTATAGATGAATCTGTATCCGTTTCTGATGAACCGGTTCCGGATGCTCCTTCTGCTGAGCCTTCCGAAGAACCTGCATCCGAAAGTTCTCCTTTGGATGAAACCGATTCTCTTCTTGCGGAGATAATGGGCGGATCCTTTGATGAAGAAGAATCCGAGGATGTTTCTCTTGAGAAGGCATTTGATATTCCTTCTTCAGATGCCGCTCCCGGGGAAGCAGAAGTCGATCCTTTGAGCGAGATCAGGGATCTTGATGCCGAGAAGAAGCCCGAAAAAAAGAAAGGCCTTATTTCTAAGATCCTCGATATGCTGACCGAGACTGATGATGACGAAGAAGCTTCATCAAGCGAGATCAAGCTTTCTGAAGAGAATGCCACAGTTCTCGAGGAACTCGATGCCGAAGGAGAAGGCGGTAAGAGTAAAAAGAAGAAAAAGAAAAAAGGCAAGAAAGATAAGAACGCCGAAGCTGCCGAGATCGAAGGCGTAGGCGAAGAGGTAGACGGAGAAGCCAGGAAGGGCAAGAAGAAAAAGGGAAAGAAGCCCAAGAAAGAAAAGGCTTCCGCAGAGGATGAGAGGCCTTCAAAGAAGCTTAACAAGAAGAAGGTTCTTGCTGTATTTGCTTTCTGCATAACCGTTCTTGTTGCTGTTTTGATCGTTTCGAATCTTATGGGTTCATACACCGTTAAACGTGAAGCAAGACAGGCTTACAGCGAAGGTGATTACCAGACTGCTTACCAGAATCTGTTCGGACAGGAGCTTAACGAATCCGATCAGATCATCTTCAAGAAATCCGAATGCATTTTAAAGATCAGGCTGTGGCAGAGAGAGTACGATGTTCTCAAGGAAGAATCCGATGTAAAGGCTCTCGATTCGCTTATACAGACTGTGAACAGGTATCCCGGATTATATACATCCGCGGTTAAGTGGGGATGTCTCGATGAAGTTGAACCCATTTATCAGATCCTTTTGGGTGAGCTTCAGTCCAGATACGGATTGTCCGAGGAACAGGCAAAAGAGATCGCAATGATCAAGAGCGATGTCGAATATACCAGGGCTGTTTATGATGTGGTTAACGGTATGTACGGCGCAGAGCCTGAAACTGAGCCTGAACCTGAACCCGAACCTGAGCCCGAACCTATTCAGGATGTGATCCCCGGTGAAGAAGATCCCGGATCCGAAATTGTTTTTGTTAATCCTTAAGGAGTCTTTGATGATCGCTGTAGTTGATTATGATGCAGGAAATGTTAAAAGTGTCGAGAAGGCACTTGATAAGCTCGGAGCGAAGCATGTTCTGACTTCCGATCCCGAGATCATTAAAAATTCAGATTCCTGTATTTTACCCGGCGTCGGAAATTTCGGCGACTGTATGGATAAATTAAGATCGAGAGGTTTGGATTCTGCCATAAGGGAATTTGCCGCATCCGGCAAGTGTTTCCTGGGAATCTGCGTCGGACTTCAGCTTTTATTTGACGAAAGCGAAGAATCACCCGGTGTACATGGCCTAGGTATTCTCAAAGGTAAGGTCAAAAAGTTCGAATCGTCCGAAGAGATCAAGGTTCCGCAGATAGGCTGGAATGATGTCACCTCGGTTAAAGGAAGACTTTTTGAAGGCATCGCTGACGGAACATTCTTTTATTTCGTTCATTCATATTATCTGGATGCCGAAGATAAAAATATTGTCACATCCAAAACTTCTTACGGAATCGATTATGATTCTTCCGTAGAATCGGGTAATGTTTTTGCAACCCAGTTCCATCCGGAAAAGAGTTCGGATGCAGGCATGAAAGTACTGACCAATTTCCTTAAGATCGCCGGAGAAATATAATGCTCACAAAACGTATAATTCCCTGCCTTGATGTAAAGGACGGGAGAGTTGTAAAAGGAATAAAATTCTTAAACCTCAAGGATGCCGGTGACCCCGCCGAGACTGCGGCCGCATATGACAAGCAGGGTGCCGATGAAGTTGTATTTCTTGATATTACTGCATCAGCCGATTCGCGTGATACCCAGCTTTCATGGGTCAGGGATGTTGCGGCAACATTGTTCATTCCTTTCACCGTAGGCGGAGGGATCAGGACTACGGATGATTTCAAGGCGATCCTTCGTGAAGGAGCCGATAAGATAGCAGTAAATTCGGCAGCTTTAATGAATCCCGATCTTATTTCGGATGCCGCTATGAAATTCGGTTCCCAGTGCGTTGTGCTCGCAATGGATGCAAAGAGGATAGAAGGCACCGACAGATGGACAGTCTATAAAAACGGCGGAAGAGTCGATATGAACATTGATGCCGTCGAGTGGGCGATCAAAGCGGAAAAGCTCGGTGCGGGTGAGATTCTTCTTACATCAATGGATGCAGACGGAACTAAGGCCGGCTACGATCTTGAACTTACCAAGGCAATTGCTTCAAGCGTAAATATTCCTGTCATTGCATCAGGAGGTGCCGGAAGCTGCAAGGATTTCTATGATGCTATAGAGGTCGGTGCATCAGCCGTTCTTGCTGCTTCGCTTTTCCACTACAAGGAACTTGAGATCAGGGAAGTCAAAGAATATTTAAAGGAACGCTCTGTCAGCGTCAGACTGTGATATGTCCGTAATCGATAATGACTGGCTGCCTTTCATGTCAGCCGAGTTCGGCAAGGAATATTATAAAAAGCTCTATTCATTCATCGTAAAAGAGTATCAGTCCCAGACTGTTTATCCTCCCAAGGACGATGTTTTAAGAGCGTTTAATCTTACTCCTCTTTCTGAAGTAAAGGTTGTCATCCTGGGCCAGGACCCATATCATGAACCGGGCCAGGCTCACGGTCTTTCTTTTTCGGTAAAAAAAGGAATCCAGAAACCTCCTTCACTTGAAAATATATATAAGGAATTAAATACCGATCTGGGATGTACGATTCCTCAGAGCGGTGATCTTACTTATTGGGCAGAGCAGGGAGTTCTTCTTTTGAATTCTCTTCTGACCGTAAGGGCACATCAGGCATTTTCGCACAAGGGAATGGGATGGGAGCAGTTCACTGATGCCGCTATCAAAGCCGTCGCAGCGCAGGACAGACCCATTGTATATATCCTTTGGGGTTCTGCCGCAAGGTCCAAGAAGGTGTTCATTACGAATCCAAAGCATCTTGTGATAGAATCTGCGCATCCGAGTCCTCTTTCCGCATACAGGGGATTCTTCGGAAGCAGGCCGTTTTCAAAATGTAATGATTATCTGTCGGCAAACGGCATAACGCCCATCGACTGGCAGATCAGAGATTAAGGAGTATTTATGAAAAAAGCATTTATCACCAAAGAAAAAGCAGAAGAGATCGCAAAAGTAATTCCCACTCCTTTTCATATTTATGATGAAAAAGGAATGAGAGACAACTTCGAAGCTGTTAAGAAGGCGTTTGCATGGAACCCCGGATTCAGGGAGTACTTTGCTGTTAAGGCTAACCCCAATCCGTTCATTCTTTCTATCTTAAAGGAATACGATTGCGGTACCGACTGCTCATCACTTACCGAGCTTCAGATAAGCAAGGCTCTTGATTTTGACGGAGCCCACATCATGTTTTCATCGAATGATACTCCCTATGAAGAGTATGAATATGCCAACAAGATCGGTGCGATCATCAACCTCGATGACATTACCCATATCGATTTCTGTGAGCAGGCATGCGGAGGAAAGCTTCCCGAGACCATGAGCTGCAGGTTTAATCCCGGCGGAGTATTCACTCTTTCAAACGGCATCATGGATAATCCCGGCGATGCCAAGTACGGTATGACAAGGGAGCAGATCACCGAAGCTTTCAAGATAATGAAGAGCAAGGGTGTTAAGTATTTCGGCATCCATGCTTTCCTTGCAAGTAACACTGTTTCTAACGAATACTACGGAAAACTTGCGGGACAGCTCTTCGAGCTTGCGATAGAACTGAAAAAAGAGACCGGAGCAGATATAAAGTTCATCAACCTTTCCGGCGGTGTGGGCATTGCATATAAGCCTGACCAGACTCCCAATGACATTGCGGTCATCGGTGAGAATGTTCACAAGGTTTATGATGAGATCCTCGTTCCCGCAGGAATGGGCGATATTGCAATCTATACTGAAATGGGAAGGTTCATGATGGCTCCTTACGGTGCGGTCATAACCAGGGCAATTCACGAAAAGCATATATACAAGGAGTACATCGGAGTTGACGCTTGTGCGGCAAACCTTATGAGGCCTGCAATCTACGGTGCATATCATCATATTACCGTACTCGGAAAGGAAGACGCACCCTGCGATCATGTATATGATGTAACCGGTTCCCTTTGCGAGAACTGTGACAAGTTTGCCATAGACAGGGAGCTTCCCAAGATCGATATGGGCGACCTTCTTTTCATCCATGATTCGGGTGCACACGGATATTCCATGGGTTATAACTACAACGGAAGACTCAGAAGTGCAGAGGTACTCCTTCAGTCCGACGGTTCCTTCAAGAAGATAAGAAGAGCCGAGACTCCCATGGATTACTATGCAACCTTTGATGAGTTCGATATTTACAAGAAGCTTGAAGCTGAGAACAAATAACACGGTCCTGCATTCGGAGGAATATTTATGAGATATCCCAAGTTCATAAAAGAAGGAGATCAGATCGGATTTCCCGCGCCTTCCTTCGGATGCAATGTCGATCCGTATATGTCTCAGTTTGATTCGGCTCTTGAGTATTTCAAGAGTAAGGGTTTTAAACTTAATCCCGGACCTAATTCAAAAGCCGGACTCGGTGTCGGGATCAGCAACACTCCTGAGAAATGTGCCGGAGAACTGACGGATATGTTCATTGATCCTGCCAATGATGCACTTATAACTTGCGGCGGCGGTGAGCTTATGTGCGAGATCCTTGAACATGTTGATCTTGAGCGTTTCCGTAAGTCCGATGCTAAATGGATAATGGGTTATTCCGATATAACAAATATCGAATTTCCTTTACTTACGTTATGTGATACCGCTTCAATATACGGTCCCTGTGCAAATGCATTCGGTGTCAGGGAACTTCATGAGTCTGTAACTTCATCATTAGAGATCATGTGCGGAAAAAGAAACAGGGTTCATTCCTATGATCTGCATGAAAAGTTCTTCTACGATCTTCCCCCTGCGGATATTTTGGTTGAAGAAGATCCTCTCGAGCCAGATGCTTATACAGAAATATCCTTAAAATCCGTATATGACGGTAATAAGCTTTTCGCTCCCGGCGAATTCGACGGCAATCTGGAATTTAGCGGAAGGCTTATCGGCGGATGTATGGATTGCCTTGATGAGCTTCTCGGAACTCCTTATGAGGATGTTAAAGGTTTCCTTGACAGATATGCATCGGACGGAGTTATCTGGTGTCTTGAAGCCTGTGATCTTAATGTATTTTCAATCAGACGCGCCATGTGGCATTTTGAACAGGCAGGATGGTTTAAAAGTGGCATCGTAAAAGGCTTTTTGATCGGAAGACCCCGTAACGGAACGGAGATTATGGGACTGGATCACTTCGGTTCCGTTATGCCTTACATCGAAAAACTCGGTGTTCCCGCAGTGCTTGATGCGGATCTGGGACATGTTGCTCCCTATATGCCACTTGTATGGGGCAGCATAGGTCATGCCGGTGTTAAAGGAAATAATCTTGATCTGGAAATGGAATTTGCTTAATACACACCTTTGTGATATATTACGAATTGCGTCTGAATTCGGGCGTAAAATTATGTCGGCATGTCGGAATTGGTAGACGAAGCAGACTCAAAATCTGCCGCGGGCGACTGTGTGTGGGTTCGAGTCCCACTGCCGGCAGGTATGAAAAAATAAGAGTGGGCATGAATGCCCGCTCTTATTTTTTAATGCCTGACGGCACTATTATGTAAACCACTAGAATAAAGCAATTTTTGGGTGTTTTGAGCTGGTTTTTTAGTATATTTTTGGGCTGTTATGATGTAAAATATGTAGTGTATGCGATGATGCGGAAGGAGTGCTTTTGAACTGCAGGGAATTTGAAAGTTATATACCCGCCTTCATTGATAAAAAGCTTGATTTCAAGACAATGGAGGAGTTTCGTGAGCACTACGAAAACTGTAACGAATGCCGCGAAGAACTCAGCATACAGTTTCTGGTTACTGTAGGTATCAGACATCTTGATAATGACGATGATGATTTTGATCTTGATGCCGAGCTTAAAAAGCGTATGGCAAGCAATGAGAAGCAGATCGAAAGGCATCGTATATACAGACAGTCACAGAGATATATCATTACATTCGGGTGCATATTACTCGGATTATTACTTATCTGGCATCTCGGCTGAGGTTATATTTTGAGCGAAAAGCTTGTCTTGATAGACGGACACAGTATCATAAACAGGGCATTTTACGGAGTTCCCGATCTGACCAATGCATCAGGTATTCATACAGGTGCGGTCTACGGATTCCTAAATATCTTCTTTAAACTTGTTGATGAAGAAAAGCCCGATTATGTGGTTGTTGCTTTTGATGAGCATGCACCTACTTTCAGACATGAGATCTTTGCCGAATATAAAGGCACCCGTAAGCCCATGCCCGAGGAACTCAGGCAGCAGGTTCCCATCTTAAGGGAACTTCTGGTAAATATGGGTGTTCAGACCGTATCTGTACCCGGTCTTGAAGCCGATGACATCATGGGTACTCTTGCCAAGAAGTCCCAGGCTGAGGGTATGAAAGTAAGTCTTGTTTCGGGTGACAGGGATCTGCTTCAGATAGCTGATAAGAATATCCTTATCAGGATCCCCAAGACTAAATCCGGAAAGACAACGGTTGAGGATTATACACCTGACAGGGTGACCGAAGAGTTTGGCGTATCCCCCGCAAAGTTCATCCAGCTCAAGGCTCTTATGGGCGATACTGCGGATAATATTCCCGGTGTGCCCAAGGTCGGACCCAAGACAGCTTCAGAGCTTATGCAGACCTATGGATCCATTGACGGGATCTATGAGCATATAGATGAGATCAAGGGAAATTCCGTAAGAGAGTCATTAAGGGAACACAGGGATCT
>JAGCRJ010000309.1 GCA_017964745.1 Lachnospiraceae bacterium | reverse complement strand
GCATCTACAACGAAAAGTCTCTTTCCGGAAAGCTCCTCTACTGCGAGCTTCTTACAAGCTGCCCAAGCTTCCTGGGTAGCGGGATGGTTGTCGTTGGGATACTCGGGAGTGGTCCACCAAACGGTATCCTTGGACTGATCATCCATTACGATAAACTTATCTTTGGGAGAACGACCGGTGTAAACACCTGTCATAACGTTAACGGCACCGAGCTCGGTGAGCTGTCCCTTGTCATAACCGGTGAGGTCATCTCTTAATTCTTCTTTGTACAGAGTATCGAAATCGGGATTGTAGACGATCTCTGTTGCACCTGTGATTCCATACTTGGAAAGATCGATGTTTGCCATGCTGATTTCCTCTTTTCTTAGAATTTTTTGTGACGGTTGATAATGTGCTTTCCGAAGGGAAAGCGATAAAACCGAAATCGCTATTAATTATCGCAAAAACAGGGTCAAAAGTCAATCAGAGGACGAGTGTTTTCGGCCAGCCATTTTCGCTCATTTTCGTCCATGAAAATGCATAATTCCTCATAAACGCATCTGTGGTATTCGTCGATTATCCTTATCTCCTCTTCCGTGAGCATTTCGGTCTCGATAAGGTCCCTGTCAAAAGGAACGAGCGTCAGCACCTCAAATCCGTAGAAATCCCCGAATTCCGTACTTTCCTTCGGCACGCAGACAACCATATTCTCGGTGCGGATGCCGAATTCGCCTTCAATATAGACTCCCGGCTCGTCGCTGGTGATCATTCCGGGAACAAAAGGTGTATCTCCCATCTTTGACGGACCCGAGGAAATATTCTGGGGACCTTCATGAACATTCAAAAGGAAACCAACCCCGTGACCTGTCCCGTGATTATAGTCATATCCGAGCTCCCAGAGAGGCTTTCTTGCAAGGATATCCAGCCTTCTTCCCGAGGTGCCCTTTTTGAACACGGCGGATGAAAGGGCTATATTGCCCTTCAAAACAGCCGTATAGAGCTTTTTCATCTTCTCCGTGGGTTCGCCTATGACAACTGTCCTTGTGACATCCGTCGTGCCTCTCAGATACTGGGCGCCGGTATCCATAAGGACCAGGTCACCATCCCGCAAGGGTACATTTGTGGTTTCGTCCGGTTCGTAATGGATTATCGCGCCGTGTGGGCCTGCGGCAATGATCGGGGCAAAGCTCTCCTCTATGAAGTCTTCAGCTTCCTTCCTGTATCCGAGAAGCTTTGATGCTATATCGAGCTCCGTTACTTTTTCCTTTTCCAGTTCATCCGAATCATGAAGTCCCTTCAGATAGCAGATGATCTTAGTCAGGGCAACGCCGTCCGTGATATGCGCGGATCTTTCATGCTCGACCTCGGTCTCCGTCTTAACGCCTTTGAGAGTAAAGGTCGGTGACCATCTGAGGATCTTTTTTGCTTTCGAAGGAATTGAATCAAGAACCTTTACATTGATCCGCTCTGTGTCAGTCCATACGGTCAGGCTCTCATCAAGCTTTTCAAGATCACCGAATATATCTTCATAGTCCTTGATGACAACACCGTCTTTTTCGAGCGCTTCCCTTATATCGGCAGCTTTATCAGGTGCCATATAAAGGGTAGTAGCATCAGGAGTGATGACGGTATATGAAAGCGTCACGGGATTATATTCGATATCCGATCCCCTAAAGCTGTAGAGCCATGCGATATCGTCAAGTGATGCAACAACGAGCACGTCACATTCCGCCTTATCCATCTCCTGTCTTACAAGATCAAGTTTTTCCAAACGTGTAAGATTCGTATATCTCTTTTCAAGAAGCCATGCTTTTCCGTCCGGAAGTGCAGGTCTGTCACTCCAGATATTTCCGACAAGGTCGATACCTGTCTTATAAGATATCTCTTTTCCCTCAAGAGCATCCTTAAGTCTTCCGAAAGCACCGCCCGATACGCATCTTCCGTCGAAGCCCAGAGTCTGTCCGTCATTCATATGCTCTTTAAGAAACTCTGAGATCTTCGGGACACCGGGCTCGCCCATTTTCATAAGTTCTATGCCGGTGCCTTCAAGCTGCTCCGCGGCCTGTATGAAATATCTTCCGTCGGTCCACAGATACGCCCCGTCAGAACTTATGATCATCTCTCCGTTCGAACCGTCAAAGCCGGAAAGGAATTCCCTGCACTTAAAATGGTCACACACATATTCGGACATATGAAAATCACCGCCCGGGACATAATAGTAATCTGTCCCGGCGGTGATCATTTCTTTTCTTAAAGCTTCGATCCTTTTTACATATTCTGCGGCTGAAGTTCTTTTCATTTTAAGAATCCTGCGATAACCGATTTCATCTCGTTAACATCACATTCCGTCTTGTGAAGAACAGGTGCGGACCTGATGTCCTCAATGGCCTGGGGAACTGCGGTGTTCGAAAGCTTCGAAAGATCGTCGATGAGTTCGAAATCGGTCTTCTTGTCATACTCTGGATCGATCGCGTTCATTACGGATCTTGTGAACTTGTAAGGACTGGCCGTAGATGCGATGACTACGGGAGTCTCATCTCCGGTCTTCGCTTTGTACTCGTCGCAGACAAAGGAAGCAACCGCAGTATGGGTGTCGATGACATATCCGCTCTTTTCGTAGATCTTCTTTATCTGATCGGCGGTCTGTGCTTCATCGGCATATCCGCCGTAGAAGGATGCAAGGCCTTTCTTCTCATCATCGTTGATCGAGTAATTGCCGTTTCCGGAAAGCTCGCCCATGAGCTGTGCACATCTGTCCGAGCTGTTTCCTGCGATATAATAGATGAGTCTTTCAAGGTTACTGGAAATAAGGATATCCATGGAAGGTGAAGTGGTCACATGGAATTCCCTTTTTCTGTCGTATGTTCCGGACTCAAAGAAATCGAACAGAACCTTGTTGGTATTCGATGCGCAGATGAGCTTTCCTACGGGAAGGCCCATGAGCTTTGCATAGAATGCGGCAAGGATGTTTCCGAAGTTACCGGTGGGAACGCATACGTTGATGCGTTCGCCGTCTTTGATCCTTCCCTCTTTAAGAAGTCTGGTATATGCATAAACATAGTAGCAGACCTGGGGAACAAGACGGCCTATATTGATGGAGTTTGCGGATGAGAATACGAATCCCTTCTCATCAAGCTCCTTTGC
>JAGCRJ010000308.1 GCA_017964745.1 Lachnospiraceae bacterium | reverse complement strand
GCCTGTCCGGTCTCCTTACCTACACCTGCAAGTACGCAGAAGCCCTGGGGCTCGATGTAGATCTGACCTTCCTCGCAGTCCTTGCTTCCGACCTTTCCGCCGTAAGAATCATATGCTCTTACGAACCATTCGCCGTCCCATCCGGCGCCCGAATCGAGAAGGATCTCATTCATCTCGGCAACCGATGCACGAACCTTGGCTGCTTCATCGGTAAGTCCCTTGAGATCGCAGATATCCGCATACTCGTTACCGTACTTTACGAACATACCGCCGATGAATACAGACTCTGCAACGGGTCCCTCGCTGGGTCCGAAGGTCTGGAAGGATTCGCCGGGCTGGGTTGAATGGCAGTTGAGGTTCAGGCAGTCATTCCAGTCCGCTCTTCCGATAAGAGGAAGTCTGTGAGGTCCTCTGTGTGTATCGACATATCCGAATGATCTGCGGAGGTGCTCCATAAGAGTCTCTGCTACGGATTCATCATTGTCAAAAGGAACCATCTCATCAAGGATGGTTGCATCACCGGTCTCCCTGATGTATGCGCTCGTTCCTGCGATGAGCCATAAAGGATCGTCTCCGAATCCGGAGCCGATGTCCGAATTGCCCTTCTTGGTAAGAGGCTGATACTGGTGATAAGCTCTTCCGTCCTGGAACTGGGTGGAAGCGATGTCGATGATCCTCTCACGTGCCCTGTCGGGAATGAGATGTACGAAGCCGAGGAGATCCTGGCAGGAATCCCTGAAGCCCATTCCTCTTCCGATACCTGACTCATAGTATGATGCCGATCTGGACATGTTGAAGGTGACCATGCACTGGTACTGGTTCCAGATATTGACCATACGGTTGACCTTGTCGTTGGAAGAATCAACTGTATAGATGTTAAGGAGCTTATCCCACTGATCGTTCAACTCTGCGAAAGCGGCATCAACCTTTGCGTCGGTGTCGTATTTTGCAAGGAGTGCCTCAGCGGGCTTCTTGTTGATGACATTGTGGGATTCCCACTTATCCTCTACGGGATTCTCGATATATGCGAGAACGAATACATATGACTTGCTCTCTCCGGGCTTAAGGGTTACATCGAGCTGGTGAGCGGCGATGGGGCTCCATCCGGATGCCATGGAATTTGTGAGCTTTCCGTTAAGGACAGCTTCGGGATCTCCTGCATAGTGGTACAGTCCGAGGAATGAATCCCTTGCGGTATCAAATGCGGTGATGGGAGCATTTACCGAATATACTGCATAGTGATTTCTGCGCTCTCTGTACTCGGTCTTGTGATAAATAGCGGAACCCTTTACCTCAACTTCTCCGGTGGAGAAATTTCTCTGGAAGTTTCTGCTGTCGTCATCCGCATTCCAGAGGCACCACTCAACATATGAGAAGATGCTGATGTTCTTTTCGGCGGAAGAATCATTGGTAACGACAAGTCTGGAAACTTCGCAGTTATCATTTACGGGAACGAAAGTAAGAACATCGGCTCTGACACCGTTCTTAACGCCCTTGAACTTGCTGTATCCGATACCGTGACGGCACTCATACTCGTCAAGATCCGTCTGGGTAGGCTTCCAGCCGGGATTCCAAACGGTATCTCCGTCCTTGATGTAGAAATATTTTCCGTTGATGTCCATGGGAACATCGTTGTAACGATATCTTGTAAGTCTGAGAAGCTTAGCATCCTTGTAGAAGGTGTAGCCTCCGCAGGTATTTGAGATCAGCGAAAAGAATTCCTTGCTTCCGAGGTAGTTGATCCAGGGAAGGGGAGTCTTCGGGGTCTCAATGACATACTCTCTGTGTTCGTCATCAAAATGGCCGAATTTCATGTTGACTTCTCCTTTGTCAATAAGTTGTTGTGTGTCTGTTATCCGGATGAACCGGTCATTCGTATCTTAAGTCGCGTACTGATCCGCCGTCGTAAAGTCTTCCTTT
>JAGCRJ010000307.1 GCA_017964745.1 Lachnospiraceae bacterium | reverse complement strand
TATTCGAATCCGCTCTTCCTCGCTCCGCAGATGAAGGAGATAAGGCTCGGACTCGAAGAGGGCCACGACGTAAGCTCATATGCGCAGCTCAGGTTCTCCGCGAGCGACATGCGAAGAAAGCGTGAAGCACTCAACGAAGCGGTCAACAAGGCAACCGAGATCTCATCCTCATCCGAGACCATAGATTTCGACAAGCTCGGAAAGCTCATTGAAGAGGATATCGAGACGGCCCCTGTCGGACAGTCCTTCAAGATAGTTCTTTCACCCGACGGAATGGAAGCTTACCTTTCCATCACCGATCCGGGCAACAGACCCACCGAAGAGGAAGTCCTCGCCGAAGTATGGGCATGCAAGGTCCGTAAGGGAATTCTCAGAAACGAGATCAAGAAAGCGACCGACGGAACATACGATGACGACACCGTGCTCATTGCGGTCGGCAAGAATGCACAGAACGGCAAGGACGGCTGGTACGAATATTTCTTCAAGACCGATGTAAGCCGCAAGCCCAAGCTCCTTCCCGACGGCTCCGTCGATTACCGGGATATCGAATGGTACGACGCCGTAAAGAAGGGCGACAAGATCGCATTCTACCACAAGGCAGAGGAAGGCGTTGACGGATACGACGTAGAGGGCAACATCCTTAAGTCCACGAGAGGTAAGGAGCAGACGATCCTTTCCGGTAACGGATTCATCATGGACAAGGACAGATGCACCTACACCGCCAAGATCGACGGAATGGTCAGGCTCGACGGTGACAGACTCGAAGTGGCCGAGATGCTCGAGGTCGAGGACGTTTCGATCGCAACCGGAAACGTTGTCTTCGAAGGAAGCATCAGGGTCAAGGGCAATGTCGGTGCCGGCACGCTCGTAAAAGCGGGCAAGGACATCATCGTGGACGGCTTTGTCGAAGGCGCAACCCTTGAAGCGAAGGGCGACATCATTCTCCGAAAAGGAATGAACGGCTCAGGCAAGGGCAAGATCCACACAAACGGAACAGTCACCGCCAAGTTCATGGAAGGCGCGGATGTTTACGCCGGCGGTGCGATACATATAGATTACTCGATGAACTCCGTCCTTTACTCCGAAGAGACCGTAGAGGCCAAGCTCCGCACGGGAACCATCGTCGGAGGCGTATGTACCGGAGTCAAGGGTGTTGTGGCACAGAGCATCGGCTCGAGAGCCGCAAAGCAGACGATCATCAGGGCGGGTTCATCGTCCGCACTGCTCAAACTGAATAACGATATATACCGCCAGCTGACGAGTGCGCAGGAAGAGGTGAGGATCCTCGACAACGTGCGCAGGGAAATGGAGAGCAAGTTAACCGCCGATCAGCTTGCGGGACAGCCCGTGTATGAGAAGGTCCAGAATGCACTTTTCTCCAAGGGAAAGGAGATCGAAGAGCTCACCGCCAAGCAGGAAGAGGTAAGGGGAAAGCTCATAGAACTCGCCCGTGCGACGATACTCGCTAAGGGTACGGTCCACGAAGGAGTAAAGGTCCAGCTCGGCGGCGCCAACTGGAGCTGCGAGAAGGAACTGACGGACGTAACACTTCGCAAGGTAAGGAAGGGATCCGAGGAGAAGGTATTTGCCTACCACAACAGCAAAGACCCTGCGGATCCGGATGCGATCATTGAATAGAACATAGGAGAAAGCCTATGGCGGCAAAGATACTTATCATTACCGGAAAACTTGTTGAACGCGAAGAACTCTCTGATATCTTCAGGGAAGGCTATGAGGTGCTCCTTGCATCGAACGGCGAAGAGGGCAGAAAACTCCTTGTCGAGAACGGAGCCGACCTTGACTGCGTCTTTATCCGTGCGGATCTTCCCGGAATAAAGGGCGATGCACTTGTAAAGGCTGCGGCCGACAGCGGGCTTATCAGAAAGGTGCCTTTCATAGTGATAGAGGGCGAGGACGATCCCGAGACACCGTCTTCCTGGTTTGAAATGGGCGTCATGGACTTTGCCAAGAAGCCCTTCAGGGCCAAGGCGATAAGACGAAGGGTCGAGAACCTTTCCAGGATCACCAAGCGCCAGGAAGTATCATCAACCAAGCTCGGTGCCCAGGACGAAACGCTCAAGAAGCAGTTCAAGCTCCTTTCGCTCCAGTCAGAGGAACTCAAGAAGAGCCGCAACATGCTCCTTGAATCGCTCGGATCCATAGTCGAGTACAGAAACCTCGATTACTCCAACCACATCGAGCATGTAAGGAGCTTTACCAAGATCCTCGGAAACAGGATGATGGAAGATTATCCGGACCTGGGACTTACCAAGGAGAAGATCGAGATCTACGCGACCGCGAGCATGCTCCACGATATCGGCAAGATCTGTCTTCCCGACAGTGTCATCCTTAAGCCCGGAAGACTGACCCCCGAAGAGATAGAGCTCATGAGGTCACACACGACCAAGGGATGCGAGCTTCTCGAAGGCATCAAGCAGTACATCGGAAAGGAATACGTTGCTCCGGCATTCGATATATGCAGATACCACCACGAAAGATATGACGGCGGCGGATATCCGGACGGCATAAGCGGCGAGGCGATACCCCTTTGCGCTCAGATCGTCGGAATAGCGGATATCTACGACGGCCTTGTATGTGAGAGGATCTACAAGAAGGCGATACCGAAGAGCAAGGCATTCGAAATGATATCTGCGGGCGAGTGCGGCGTATTTGCTCCCAGGGTAATGGAAGCATTCAGAAAGTGCCGCGAACAGTTCGAAGAAATAGCGGACCAGACAGGCATGGAATTTGCAGAAGACGACAAGTGAGGTAGAAATGGCAGACATTAAAGCGATCATAACCGAAGGAAAAGCGATCCTCGGAATCGAGTTCGGTTCCACCAGGATCAAGAGCGTACTTACAGGCCCCGACCACGAGATCCTCGCAACGGGCATCTATGACTGGGAAAATTCCCTTGTGAACGGCATCTGGACATACCCCATGGAGCAGATCATGGCGGGTATGAGAGGAAGCTATTCATCTCTCGTTTCTGACGTAAAGGAAAAATATGACACCGATATCGTAAATCTCGCAGCTATCGGCATAAGCGCGATGATGCACGGCTACCTTCCTTTCGACAAGGACGGAAAGCAGCTCGCAGAGTTCAGGACCTGGAGAAACACCATGACCGCAGAGGCAGCAGGCGTTCTTTCCAAGGAGTTCAACTTCAACATTCCCCAGAGATGGAGCATCGCTCATCTCTATCAGGCAATTCTTTCGGGCGAGGACCACGGTCCTCAGATCTCATTCCTCACAACACTTGCAGGATATATCCACTTCAGACTTACGGGCGAAAAGAACAGGGGTGTCGGCGAAGCATCCGGCATGTTCCCCATCGATCCCGCAACCTGTGATT
>JAGCRJ010000306.1 GCA_017964745.1 Lachnospiraceae bacterium | reverse complement strand
GTCGGCATCTCCGTAGTTATGGAGCTTGCAGGCCTTAAGGGAAGAGAGAAGCTCGCAGGTTACAGACTCGATTCATGTATCACCTATCCCGGAGCATAAGCCTCGGGTTAAAAACAGGGGGACGGTTCCCCTGTTTTTCAAAATGCTGATCTGAAACAGCGGAACCGTCCCCTGTTTGATGCGGATATGAAGGATATTAACGACATTAAAGATTGTGCCGTCACCGAAAGGGGCGGCATATGTCAAAATGTAGATTTCACCGATCCCGAGCTCCTTTACAAGGAGCTTACTCGTAATGTCCGCAAATATCATCCCAGCGATGATATATCAATGATCGAAAAGGCTTACACCGTTGCCGACAATGCCCACAAGGGACAGATCAGGAAATCCGGTGAGCCTTATATCATCCATCCCCTTAACGTAGCTATAATCCTGTCCGAACTCGAAATGGACAAGGAGACCATATGTGCGGGACTTCTCCATGACGTGCTCGAAGATACCGAAGTATCCGAGACCATGATGCGCCAGGAGTTCGGTGACGAAGTGACACTTCTCGTTTCCGGCGTTACCAAGCTCGAGAGCATCCCCCTTTCAAGGGTTCCCGACCAGACCGACGAAAAGCTCGAGATGCAGGCTGAGAACCTCCGTAAGATGTTCTATGCAATGGCGCGTGATATCCGTGTCATCATGATCAAGCTTGCGGACCGTCTCCACAATATGCGTACGCTCCAGTACCAGCCTCCCGAGAGCCAGATAAGGATCGCTCGTGAGACCCTCGATATTTACTGTCCCATCGCACAGCGTCTCGGTATCAGCAGGATCAAGGTTGAACTCGATGACCTGTCCCTTAAATATCTCGAGCCCGTAGCTTACAAGGAACTCAAGGACGCTATCGCGGAAAAGAAAGACGAGCGCGAAGCTTACATCGAATCCATCGTAAGAGAAGTAAAGGGATACATCGACGAAGCCGGGATCAATGCGAAGGTCAACGGCCGCGTTAAGCACTTTTTCTCGATCTACAAGAAGATGAAGAATCAGGGTAAGACCCTGGATCAGATATACGATCTCTTTGCAGTCAGGATAATCGTTGAATCGGTTATGGACTGCTATGCCGCACTGGGTGTCATTCACGAGAATTACAAACCCATTCCCGGCAGGTTCAAGGACTATATCGCAATGCCCAAGGAGAATATGTATCAGTCTCTGCATACCACTCTGATAGGAAAGGACGGTCAGCCCTTCGAGATACAGATAAGAACCTTCGAGATGCACAGGGCCGCTGAATACGGTATCGCTGCGCATTGGAAATACAAGGAAGCATCTGACGGAAAGAGCCCCGAATCGGGTGAAGAAGAAAAGCTCACATGGCTCAGGCAGATCCTCGAATGGCAGCAGGATATGACCGATAACAAGGAGTTCATGAGTCTTCTCAAGAACGACCTCGATCTCTTTTCCGATTCGGTCTACTGCTTTACACCGACCGGAGAGGTCAAGAACCTTCCTTCGGGTTCATGCCCGATAGACTTCGCATATGCGATCCACTCCGCGGTCGGAAACCGCATGGTAGGCGCGAGAGTAAACGGAAAGCTCGTTCCCATCGATTACAGGATCAAGAACGGTGACCGTATCGAGATCATCACAAGTGCGAATATCAAAGGCCCCAGTGCCGACTGGCTCAATATCGTCAAGAGCACCCAGGCCAAGAACAAGATAAACCAGTGGTTCAAGAGTGTTTCCAAGGACGATAACATCGCCAAGGGAAAAGAAATGCTTCTTTCCTTTGCCAAGGCAAGGGGAGTTGATATCTATGCCATCATGACGCCCGAATACCAGCAGGACATTGCGGTTAAGTATTGTTATCAGGATTGGAACGCGATCCTTGCCGCAGTAGGAAGGGGAGCTCTCAAGGAGGGACAGATCCTCGGAAGACTTGAATCGCTTTACGAAAAGGATCATCCCACGATACTTTCGAATGAGGAAGTCATCGCCCAGATCGCAGAGTCCAACCAGAATTCCGTCAGGCACGGAAACGGCAACAACGGCGGAATCACTGTAAAAGGAATGACGGATCTTTCCGTTCGTTTCTCAAAGTGCTGTTCACCCGTTCCCGGTGATGAGATAGTCGGATTCGTTACAAGAGGAAGAGGAATCTCGATACACCGTACGGATTGTATCAATATACTTGCACTTCCCGCAGACGAAAGATCGAGACTCATTGAAGCTAACTGGGCTCCCGGTTCACTCAATTCCGGAAGCGGCAGTTATGAAGTCGATATCAGGATCTACGCGAATGACAGGAGCGGACTCCTTGCTGATATTTCCAGGATCTTCACGGAGAAGAATATTTCGCTTCTCGGTGTCAATACAAGGGTCAACAAGCAGCAGATAGCAACCATCCAGCTTTCATTCGAGATAAGCGGACGCGACGAGCTCGAGAATATCTGCGACAAGATCCGCAGCGTTCAGGGAATCGTCGACATTGAAAGAGCAGGAGCATAAGGAGGGGGAATATGTTCAAATGTCCAAATTGCAATGAACTTATATCTGAGAAAATGATCGCCTGCCCGTTCTGCCGTCATGAGATTTCTTCCGCTGAAAGGCTGCAGGCTGAAAAAGATATCCGTGATGAAGAAGAAAAAGAAAACAGGGAAATGTTGATCAAAATACAGGCTGCCGCCAGGGCAAGAAAGATATGCATTGCCTGCATGGTGATCTATATGATCCTTTATATCATTGTCGCCGGTTTTCTTGGTCTGATGGGATTAAATTATGCCTTCGCTATGGTGTGTATAGTCGGTGTGATTCTGTTTGCCGCAATCAATGCGTTTATTATATTTTTTACCAAGATTTTTGCCTGTCCTCATTGCGGCAGGTTTTTATACAGAAATTACGGCCCATATTGTCATAGGTGCGGCGGCCCTTTGTGATGAAACAGGGCGCGTCTTACACTGTTTCACGAAGTGTTTGAAAAGAGGATTTAATGGGTAAGATCAAGATAGGCGGAATGGTCATAGGAGCGGTCCAGACAAACTGCTATTTCGTATACAGGGAAGGCTCACCCGACTGTATCCTTTTTGATGCTCCGGATACCGGAAAAGAGATCGTAAGACGCATTGAAGGCGCAGGATTTCATATAAGAGCGCTTTTCCTTACACACGGTCATTTCGATCATATCATGGGCGCCCAGGATGTAAGGCTCTCCGCAGGAAGCCTTGCTGCTTCCAGAGGCGAGGAAGCGGTTAAGATCTATGCTCCGAAAGCTGAGGAGGAGATGCTTTCCGATTCCGGATATAACATGACCGCCTCCTTCGGAACTCCCATGACACTCAGACCCAATGTGTGGATCGAAGACGGACAGGAGATAGAGATCTCCGGTATTAAGATCAAAGTCATTTCCACTCCCGGGCATACACCGGGCAGTGCATCATTCTACATCGAAGAGGCGGGGATACTGATCTCCGGAGATACCCTTTTCGAAGAATCCGTGGGAAGAACGGATTTTAAGGGCGGCAGCGCTTCCGTGCTCGAAAAGAGCATTACGGAAAAACTCTTCTCGCTTCCTGATGATACCGAGGTATATCCCGGTCACGGAGCATCTACCACGATTGGACATGAGAAGAAATACAATCCGTTTGTTTCAGACGAATTCTGAGGTGAACGGGGGGCGGTTCCCGGGTTCACCGTTTGCCGGATGTGAACAGGGGATGCACGCACTGCGTTCACCGTTTGCCTGATACATAAAAGGAGGGATAATTATGTTTGACTGCCCCAATTGTAAAGAAGCACTTGGAGATGACATTCAGATCTGTCCTTTCTGTCGTCACGAGATAACCGATCATGAGCGTGTTCTTATAGAAAAAGCAAGGCGTGAGGAAGCGCGAAATGCAAGTTCCGAGGAAAGCTACAGGGCAAGTGAGTTTTCTACACTCAGACTCTTATGGCAGATGGTCACTGTTGCAACAGCCGTTTTAACAATTATCGTATTTAACATTCTTTTGTTTGCCGACTTTGTTATGGCCGCTTTGGTGGTGCTGATTGCAGGGCTTACATTGCTTGTGATCGAAAATGTATATTTTCAGGTTTTTAAGAAAGCAAATTCCTGTCCTCACTGCGGCGGATATCTTTTCAGGAGTCATGGTACAATGTGCCAGTGGTGCGGCGGAAAGATACGTTAACTGTTTTTGTGTGGTCACCTCGGTGTGACCGGGATGAAAGTTATGAGCAGTACATATGTGTATATAGAACCGGAGAAGTACCTGATGGATATTCTGGCACTTCTTCGGTCTTTTTATCCGGAAATGGACATAAAG
>JAGCRJ010000305.1 GCA_017964745.1 Lachnospiraceae bacterium | reverse complement strand
TGACGGAGCCGTTGCAAGGAAGATCAAGAGAACCGAGGAAGAAAAAGCATTCGGAATAGAGCTTGATTCGCTTGCGGATGTCATAAGCTTTGTTGTATTCCCCATTATCATATTCTGCAGGCTCGGATATTTAAGCGTTGCCCACCTTGTCGTATATCTGCTCTTTGCCGTTGCGGGAATCGCAAGACTCGGATATTTCAATGTGACCACCGCCGACAGCGAGGGACCCGTAAAGCATTACATGGGACTCCCCGTTACATATACCGCACTGATCTTCCCGATCTTCTATCCGCTCGCGGCACTTGCGGAAAACTATGTTCCCACATATTATTCGCTTCCCGTATGCATGCTGGCAGTCGCATTCCTTGAAGTGCTCAAGGTAAAGGTAGCAAAGCCAAAGGGAATAGCATATGCGATCGTTTCATTTTTTGCGATACTGTATATTGTCTACTATCTCGTTAGTGCTCATTGATCCCCATGAAGATTTATGACAGACGGACAAAGGAATATGAAGAGATCGCCCAGTACGGTCAGGGTGCCCTGAATTTCCTGTACGGAAATTTCTTCGGAAGAGTGCTCCTGCGCCTTGCCGTCTCTCCCTGCATTTCCCGTCTGTACGGACGCATCAATTCCGGGAAGCGCAGTGTAAAGAGGATCCCCGGTTTCATTTCTTCGTACAACATAAATATGGAAGAATATGAGGACAGGGAATATACCTCGTTCAACGATTTCTTTGCAAGAAAGCTCCGACCCGGAGCAAGGACGATCGACTCCGATCCGAAAAGACTCATATCGCCCGCAGATTCGAAGCTTCTTGTCTACAATATAGAAGACGATCTTCGTATCGGGGTCAAGGGAAGGACATATTCGCTTCCCGAACTTTTATCCGGAAACGAAGAGCTTCCGAAGTATGCCGGTGGTCTGTGTCTTGTCTACAGATTATGCGTCGATGATTTCCACAGATATTGTTTTCCTGATAACGGAAAGATCGTTTCGCAGAAAACCATCAGAGGAAAATTCCATACGGTCAGTCCGGTTTCGAAGGATCATAAGATCTACAAAGAAAACCACCGCGTCGTAAGCTTTTTATCAACCGAAAATTTCGGGGAAGTGATACATATCGAAGTCGGAGCGATGCTCATCGGAAAGATCGTAAACCACGATATAAAAGAATTTTCTAAGGGTGAGGAAAAGGGATATTTCGAACCCGGCGGATCCACGATAATCGAGATATTCGAAAAGGATTCCGTAAAGATAGATGAAGATATCCTGACTCAGAGCAGGGATCACATCGAGACCAAAGTAAAATTCGGAGAAGGAGTAGGATCGGCATGCTGAAAAGACTGCATATCTATTTGAAGGAACGTTACCCGCTTGCAGCGAGACTTATTCTCGGACTGATAGTGTTCCTTGAGATACATTTCATCATCCTCCTCAACGAGGGTGTCACTTCATTCGATATCGGCATCCAGGAGTTTGTGGGTGCATATACCGTCTTTGCATTTCTTCTCTGGCTAAGGATCGCCGATGACCTGAAGGATTTCGAGACCGACAAGATCCTGTTTCCCGACAGACCTCTTGCGAGAGGTGCCGTCTACAAGAAGGATGTCATAATCCTGTGCTCCATTGTGGAAGCAATAGCCGTTGTTCTCAACATCATCTTTATGAACAACATAATCTTTTTCTGCATTCTCTATGCGTACGGATATCTCATGAGCAAGTGGTTCTTCCAGAAAGCCAAGATCCAGCCTTCGCTTCCGCTCGCTCTTGTAACCCACAATCCCGTCCAGATGTTCGTAAATCTGTATATCATCTCATTCACCGTCATCAAATACGGACTTCGTCCCTTTACGATCACAACGGTAATGACTCTCTGGACTCTTTACTTCCCCGCACTGATCTGGGAAGTGTCCCGTAAGATAAAAGCACCGAAGGATGAGAATGATTACACGACCTATTCAAAGCTCTTCGGATATAAAAAGGCTACACGTTTTGTGATGATACTGACCATAGTCGATATCATCACAAACATCATTCTTGTGTTCAGACTCAACAAGATCTCCATCGCGGTCCTAGTCATCCTTGTAACATGGATGACCGTGCAGTTCGTAAAATATATGAAGGATCCGAATAAGTTTAAGATCGTTGATAAAGTCGAAAGATATACTTATCTGCAGGAATCGACCATGCTGCTCACGGTTGTCGTGTTCCTGCTCGTAGGAAGAATCTGAGATGTACGGAAGCAAGGCTGAAAACCTGGCACTCTTAAAAAGTTCGGGGATAAATGTTCCCGGATTTATGCTCGTGCGTCCCGAGGATATAAAGCCGGGCTGGGAAGATAAGGTATCTGCCTACTGTAAGAAGAAAGACTGTCTCTATGCGGTAAGAAGCTCATGCAATCTCGAGGACGGAAAAGACAAAAGCTTTGCCGGACAGTTTGATACGTATCTCAACGTAAAGCCGGAAGAGGTTACGGATAAAGTCCTGAAGTGCATGGAATCCGTAAAGTCCGAAACGGTTGAAGATTATCTTCGGCAGGAGGGAACTTCTCAGGATGAACTGCAGATGAATGTCATCATCCAGGAGATGGTTGATGCCGACAAGGCCGGAGTTCTGTTTACCGCAAATCCCCAGGGGCTGCTCAACGAAAGTGTCATCGCGGTATCAAGGGGACTCGGGGAAGGAGTCGTATCCGGCAGCAGTGAAACGACCACGTATTATTTCAACCGTACCGACGGATTATATTATTACGAAGGAAAAGAAGATCTTCTTTCCAATGCCGAGATAGAAGAGCTCATCGGTATCGCATCAAAGGTTGAGGAAAAGCTCGGGGAAAGGATCGATATAGAATTTGCTTTTAAGGACGGCAAAGCATTCGTTCTCCAGGCAAGACCCATCACCACACTCAAGGGCGATTCACCTCTTATCCTCGACAACAGCAACATAGTCGAAAGCTATCCCGGTCTTTCGCTTCCTCTTACGATATCATTTGTGGATATCGTCTACAGCGGCGTGTTCAAAGGGGTCAGTCGCAGGGTTCTCAAAAACGACAGGGAACTGAGCAGGCATGAAGACGTATTTAAGAACATGGTCGGTCATGCAAACGGAAGGGTGTATTACAAGATAAGCAACTGGTACACGGTTCTTAAATTCCTTCCTTTTAACAGGAAGATAATCCCCGTATGGCAGGAGATGCTCGGGGTGAAGAACAAAACGTATGACGAAAAGAGTGTGGAGATCCCCGCACACATCCGCTTCATGACTTACCTGAATTCCTTTTACGAGATCATAAGCGTTCCCCGTCATATGAAAAAGCTTGAGGAAGTATTTGCATCGACCAATGAATACTTCCATGAACATTTCAGCGGGGAAAGCAGTCCGGGTGAACTGATCGGACTGTATAACGAGATAAAGGAAAAGCTTCTCGATGTATGGGATGTAACTCTCCTGAACGACACATATTCCTTCGTCTACACGGGACTTGTAAAGCACAGGCTCAGGAAAAAGAATGCGGATGATGCATATATAAACCGCTACATTTCCGGCATAACCAATATCGAGAGCATGAAACCGATAAAGGCCCTGATCGAACTTGCATACAGATATGAGGAGTATTCGCAGGAAGAGCTTGAAGAGAAAAAGAAAGAATATATCAGAGTATACGGTGACAGAAATCTCGAAGAACTGAAACTCGAGAGCAAAACCTTCCGCTCACATCCTTATCTTCTTGACGAAAGGATAGAGGAATACAGAAAAGATCTTAAGAGCCTCGAGGAAATGTACCGGAACCTGAACGGTGAAAGCACGGTCAGGGAAAAAGCAGATCCCATCACGGCATTCCTCGGAAAGAGATGCGCTGCGGGAATCGCGGGAAGGGAAAGATCGAGACTTAACAGGAGCCGTATCTACGGAATGGTAAGATCCATCTTCACCGCGCTCGGTGAGCATTATTCCGGAAGCGGACTTATAGACAATGCGGATGATATCTTCTGGCTGACCGTGGATGAAGCATTCGATATGGCCGAAAACCCAGTATCGATGCAGGGCATCATCTCGGAAAGAAAAGAAAGCTATAAGCTGTATGCGCAGCTCCCTCCTTATTCGAGACTTATATTCGAAGAAAAGGAGTTCGACAAAAGGCACGGAAGTGTCAACGCATACCGCAGGGAAGAAAACGAAAATGTTCTGAGCGGAATTCCCTGTTCGAGCGGAACCATCGAGGGCGAAGCTCTGGTAATTAAGAATATATCCGATGCGAAGGATGTTAAGGATAAGATCCTTGTGACCGTAATGACAGATCCGGGATGGGTATTTCTTCTGGCAACCGCAAAGGGAGTAATCTCGGAAAAAGGATCCCTCCTTTCGCATACGGCAATCATATCGAGAGAGCTTAAGAAGCCTTCGATCGTCGGAGTCGAGAAGCTTACTGATACTATAAGGACCGGTGACCGTATCAGGATGGACGGAGGAACCGGCAAGATAGAGATCCTTGGGAGAAAATAAATGGAATGCATCAAGGTAGGAAAAGAAGAAAGATATATCAAAGACTTTCTTGATCTTGCAAAAAAGCTTTACACAAAGCAGGACAATATGGAAAGTCCCGATACGATCAGGAAGTTTCTGACGGGTGAGCATCCGATGTCGAAATATTTTACTCTGGATGCATATCTTATCTATGACGGAGACAGAGCGGTCGGAAGATTCGCCCTTACCATATATCCCGATGACACCGTATGCTATCTCGGATTTTTCGAGTGCATCGACGATAAGGATACGGCCACATTTCTTTTCTCAAGTGCGGAGACGATTGCCAAAGAAATGAAATGCAGTACGATCGAAGGACCCGTTGATGCATCCTTCTGGAATAAGTACAGACTCAAGATCAACAATTTCGACAGACCACCCTACACCGGAGAGCCCTACAACAAGGAATACTATTATAACCTTTTCCTTGCAAACGGATATACCGTCAAGGAGCATTACACATCGAATGCATACAGGGCTGTCGATGATTCATATGTAAACGAAAAGTTTGAAGGCAGATACAAGGCGTTCCTCGAGCAGGGATATCGCATCGAAAGTCCGAGGCCGGAAGACTACGAAAAGATACTCGATGAAGTCTACAGGATGATCACCGAGCTCTACAGTGACTTCCCCATTTATAAACATGTTTCGAAGGAAGACTTCAAAGAAAT
>JAGCRJ010000031.1 GCA_017964745.1 Lachnospiraceae bacterium | reverse complement strand
TGTCTGCAGTCCATTCTGTATTATCTGAAGGAAAAGAAGAACGGAGAGCCGGTCCCGTATTTTCACTGCATCATTATCTTCTATATCTTTACCCAGTATGTGATGTGGACCGCATCATGCTATGACTGGTATTCCGATTTCACGAATCCATATTATTACAGCTGCGTCGCCGGTTATATCACCGAGATCTTCTTTGCATGGGCAATAAACAAGACCTATAAATCACGCGGTCTGGAGCATGCGGAAAACACCGCACGCGATACAAGATTCCAGGCCAGACTCGAGGTCATCATCTCGGGACTTCTTCTTGCTGCATGCGTGGGCGGATATCTCGTTGCTGACTGGATGAAGAAGACCATTCCGCAGGAAACCGATAATTCAGCTGTGCTCAGTATGATCGCTGTCATTCTTTTCATGTTCTCGATCTTCCTTTGCCTGATCATACTTGCGCTTATCTATATTGCCGCACAGAGATACAAATACAAGAAATCAAGCGGAGATTCGGGGACCGGTATAAAGAGGGGCAGGATCAATCTGTTCATGACGATAATCGTCACTCTCGGACTGATGGTGTTTACCGTTATATACAACTCGAGATTGTTCTACAGGGTTTCGCTCAGCGGTATCTATACCTCCGGAGAAGACAAAGCCGCAAATATCTCATCCGAGCTTGATAATTATCTTGCGATCGCACAGTCATCCCTCAATGTTACCGCCGATACGATAGACCTGATGCTTGAAAACGGCGAGAGTGAGGATAAGATAAATGCTTATCTCACAAGCCAGACGACCAGGCTCAAATCCAGATTTGACGAAAACTTCACCGGCGTCTACGGATATATCCGCGGAGAGTTTCTGGACGGATCGGGATGGGTTCCCCCGGAAGGTTATGAGGTAAAGGACAGGGACTGGTACACCGCTATAAAAGAAGCTGACGGAAAGACCATCATTGTTTCCCCCTATGTAGATGCACACACCGGAGATATCGTTATAACTATCGGAAGACTCCTTCGTTCGGCCGGAGGATACGATGATAATATAGTCTGCCTTGATGTAACCATCGGTCATGTTCAGGATATAACCGAGGAAGCCGATATTGCGGGCAACGGATATGCAATGATAGTAAACAGTGACGGACTTATCGTCACTCATAAGGACAGAAGTTATGTAGGAACCAATATCCGTAACAATTACGGTGAGGCACTTCTTGATACCATAGCAAATGCCGGAAAGACCGTTACGGAAGCCGATGTAATGGGTGAGAAATGTACTCTTTTCACCAGTACCGTAATGGACCAGTGGCATGTAGTCATCGTTGTAAGAAATAAAGATCTGTTTGCGGATGCATATTCACAGCTCACCGTAAACATTCTCGTATCCCTGACCATCTTCGTGCTCGTAACGATATTCTATTTCATCGGATACAAGAACGAGCAGGCATACGGCAAGAAGGTAGAGGAGATGAAGTCCGCAAGACAGAAGCAGCAGTATGAAGCCGATGTGCTCAGACTCGAGAAAGCTTCCGCCGATGAAGCGAATAAAGCCAAGAGTAATTTCCTTGCCGATATGTCCCATGAGATCAGAACGCCTATCAATGCGATACTTGGAATGAACGAGATGATCCTCAGGGAGACTAAGGAAGACAGTATCAGGGAATACTCCGGCAATATCAGAAATTCAGGCAAGAACCTTCTTCAGCTTGTAAACAGCATACTTGATTTCTCCAAGATAGAAGACGGCAAGATGGAGATCGTTCCGGTGCGTTACAGTCTCAGCACGCTGATCACATATCTTGTCAATTCGGTCCAGGAAAGAGCGGAAGAAAAGAAACTCAAGTTTAAGGTCATCATCGATCCGGATCTTCCTTCCGAATACTACGGTGATGATGCACGTATCAATCAGGTCGTTCTCAATCTTCTTACCAATGCGGTCAAGTACACTCACGAAGGCAGTGTGACACTTACCGTAAAGTGCAGGGAAGTAAAGGACGGAAAGGCACTTTTGTATTTCGAGGTTGCCGATACCGGAATAGGCATCAAGGAAAGCGATATGGACAAGCTTTTTGAATCCTTCGAAAGACTCGATGTCATCCGCAACAGAACGATAGAGGGAACCGGTCTGGGTATGTCGATCGCGACCAAGCTCCTTTCCCTTATGGACAGTAAACTGAACGTAAAGAGCACCTACGGTCAGGGATCCGTGTTCTCCTTTGACCTGTGGCAGAAGATAGAAAACAACGAGCCGATCGGTGAGTATAAGATCCATTCTCTTTACGCGGGAAGCACTGAGCTTTATCACGAATCCTTCCATGCACCGAAAGCAAAGATCCTTGTTGTTGATGATACAAGGATGAACATAATCGTCGTGGTCAATCTCCTCAAAAAGACGGGTGTGGAGATAGATACGGCACCTAGCGGAGAAGCGGCGGTCAGGCTTGCCGATGAAGTCGGATACGATCTGATACTTCTTGACCAGCGCATGCCCGGTATGGACGGAACACAGACACTTAAGATAATCCGTGACCTTGACAGCGGACTTAATAAGGATACTCCCATCATCTGTCTTACCGCAGATGCCATCAGGGGTGCCAAGGAAAAGTATATAGCTGAGGGCTTTACCGATTATCTGACAAAGCCTGTCGAGGGCAAGGCACTTGAAAAGATGCTCATCACTTATCTTCCCAAGGATAAGGTGGAGAAGATAACCGCGTCACCGGATGCTTCGTCCGTAAAAGCGGATGATGAAGATGTGAGCGCTCCGGGAGAAGGAACCGTTTCGGGCGGATTCGATGAAATACTTAAGGCTGCCGGTATAGACACAGAGGCGGGAATCGGATATGCACAGGGAGATAAGGATTTTTACCGTGACATACTGAAAGAATATGCTTCCGAATATCAGGATCACAGCGGGAAGCTTATCGGATATTATACCAGGAGGGATTGGGATAATTATTCCGTTATGGTACATGCGGTAAAGAGTACTTCAAGGACCATCGGTGCCGGTGCGCTTGCGGACCTTGCCGCAAAGATGGAGACCGCATCCAAGGACAGGGATATCAGTTTCGTCGAAAACGAACACAAGAACACTCTCGATCTTTATGAGAAGATAGCGGATGCAGTAAAGAAGGCACTCGGATCATCGGAAGAATCCGAAGGCTCCGATGATGATGACGAGATCATGGAATTTGCCCCCACTGATAAGTGAGGCTGAACGGAGGAAATATGGCTTTTAAGGTAATAGGCGACAGCTGCTGTGATTTCACAAAGCTGCAGATGAGGAAAGGAAATGTTATCCGTGTCCCGATGTCTGTCATCATCGGCGGAGTGGAGTACAGGGATGACGGAAGAAAGACACAGCAGGAGTGGATAGATCTCATCAAAGCGGATCCGGGTTATCCTCAGTCCGCATGTCCTTCGCCGGATGATTTCTATAATGCTTTCAATGAAAACTGTGATAACTATGTTGTCACACTTTCGTCCAAACTCAGCGGAGTGTATAATTCCGCGATGGTTGCCAAGGATATGTTCGAGGATGAACATGAGGGTGTTAAGATACATATCTTCGATTCGAAATCCGCAGCGGCGGGTGAGCATGTGATCGCAGAGAAGATCATTGAATTTGCGGAGATGGGATGCAGCTTTGAAGAGGTAGTACGGAAGGTTGAAGCTTTCCGCGATGAGATGTACACGATATTTGTTCTCGACGATCTCGAGACATTTAAAAAGAACGGAAGACTTAAAGGAGTCAAGGCACTTGTCGCAACCGCGATGAATGTTAAGCCGGTGCTCATCGGTGTGGACGGAGAGATAAAGCAGATCGATCAGTCCATAGGCATCAACAATGCCGTAAACAGAATGCTTTATCATATCGAAAAGAAGGACTTTGATAAGACGCGCAAGGTGAGGATAACCCAGTGCGCAAGTAAGGAGCTCTGCTTAAAGATCGCCAAGATACTTACAGACAGATTCGGTTTTACCGATGTTAAGATAATAAATGCCGGAGGCCTGTCGACCACTTATGAAAACCCGGGCGGAGTGGTCATTGCGTTATAAGACGGAAATTTAATTGGGGACGGTTCTGATGAACCGTCCCCATTATCTTATGCTATTATTTTATGATCAGCGAATATTGAGAATTATCTCCGGGATCACCTTCGAGGCTTATGAGATTGACGGTGATCGTTTTTCCTTCTTCGATATGAACGGTGGAAGTGTATATCTCCATGCTGGATACATCCATATTTCCGCCGCAGATCAGTTCTTCGTTCTCATCGGTCACTTCAACTCTGAAGTTTCCGTCAGAGCCGGTAACGACAAGTGCTATGGTGTAATCCTTTTCTTCCTGAATTCCGATGCTGCCGAAGGATCTTACTTCACCTTCAGCCATGTTCAGAGGACCGTTAGAACTGAAGACCGCATTTCCGGAGCCTGCCACCATGAGCACGATACCTCCGATCAGCATTACGGCCGAGATGATGCCCGCGATAGCAAAATGCTTTTTCTTATGTGCTTCGGGAATGAGTATCTTCATACCTGCTACGAAGACCAGGGGAGCGAAGAACAGTGCCGCAGTATATAATCCCAGAGCAGAGGCGTCCACGCTTATGTCTGTATTTACGGTCACATTATTCTTGTAAGTGAAATATGAAATTATTACGGAGAAAGAGTTGAGCATACTGTGCATGATCATTGTCAGAAGTATGTTGTTCTTCTTGATGACAATATATGCAAAGACAGCACCGAGTATAAATGTAAAGGGTCCTCTGAGGATGGACACGTGGTTGAGCGAGAAGAAAAGGCCGACACATACCACTGCGATCCATTCCTTGTCGAGTCCACGGAATGTGGAAAGCAGAGCTCCCCTGTGAAGTGTTTCCTCACAGATTCCGGGAAGAACCGCTACGATAAGGAGAAGCGGGATCAGTCCCAGACCTTTCTCGTATAGAAAGCTTCCGAGTTCACCTGCTTCCGATGCGGAGGAAGGAAAAAGGAATGCGGTCACAAAGACC
>JAGCRJ010000304.1 GCA_017964745.1 Lachnospiraceae bacterium | reverse complement strand
TGCTTATGCCACATGTACATATATATGGTTGTACATATAAGCGCTGCCGCAAGGGTCACGCTGTAGAAAACCGTTATCAATGTATGAAACCTCCGGAAACATACAATCCCATCTGTGAATAATCAAATCCCATCAGAGCAGATGCGATCCCAAAGATGATCACGCCCGCAAAGAAAAACACAAGGCCTGCGATAAGCCAGCTTGTCGATCTTTTCATCTCACGCCTCCTTACCCACAAACATAGTCTTGAATCCGACAAATATCTTCCATGTCAGGATCACAGTACCCTTGGACATTGCGATCGAAAGAAGGAAGAAAAGGATGGACAGTCCGATGCAGACGAAGACCGCACCGATTCCGCCCACGCCCTGGATCATCATTCCGAAACTGAAATACGCACCGGTTGCGACAGTGCAGCCGAGCGCCGCTATCACAAGCGAACCGGCAACCACGTAGAAGCTGATGATGACCGACCATATCGCAACAAGAAGTGAAAACAGTACAGCTCCGAATGCGACAAGAAGCGGAAACCAGATGGGGAATAAACAGATGAGAAGAACGATCTTCCATGTTTTATGTCCCTTTTCGGGCTTTACCCTGGTCTGAACGAGACGTGTGAGCGGGATCTCCGACATGATCTGGGAAACTATCGAATCGACGGATTCCATCCCTGCGACCGCGTCTTCCTCACTCATTCCGTCTTCCATGCGTCCGTCTATCATTTCACCGTAAAAAGAAATCCGGTCATCGATATCACTCTGCGGAAGTCCGGACAGTCTGCTTCTGAGTTCATTCAGAAAAGCTTCCTTCTTCAAAACAGATTCCTCCCAAATAAGAAAATAGTGCGATCGTAACGGTACATTTTCTCCAAACGGTATAAACCGGCGCGGTCCGGAAAAATCTTTGCCGTCATCCGCAGGTTTCACTTTCTGCGGTAGATCTTCTTTACAAGTCCGTTATAAAGACCCGAAAGCGGTCCGCTTGAAAGCATGGCCCTGAGCGGCTGAAGCGTTACGATCATATACATGCGGCAGTAGAAAAGCTGCCACTTTGTAAGATACATTTTTGTTATCTCTTTATGCTCCGCAGCGGATCTTTTTACCGCCTTCGGAGATTCCGAATATCCGCCGCCCTCATATCTGCAGACGGGTTCTTCCACATAAACCGTTTCCGTATTATTCTTAAGAACGCTCCACAGGAAATGCTCATAATCCGCACGGACCTTGTACTCGGGTCTGTAGAGACGCTTGGCGAAGCACTCCTTTGAATAACATATGGCCTGATGACACGGTATGTTGCGGAAACAAACCAGCGGTGTGATCTTCGGAGAGATATATTCGATGCCCTCATTCAGGGAAGAATATCTGCTTCCGTAAATGATGAGCGGTTTCTTTTCTGTGGGCAGTCCTTTTGCTTCGATATATTCAGATGCTGCTTTTTCGAAACGCTTCAGGACTTCATCATCGTAAAAGCGGTCGCCGCAGTTCATGAAGATATAGAAATCTCCGGATGCGTGCGATATACCCTGGTTCATTCCGTCATAGATGCCGGTATCCTTCTGTTCGAAGATACGGATACGCGGATCGTTCAGCGCCTTAACCTTATCTGCGGAGCCGTCGGAAGAAAGACCGTCCTTGATGACGATCTCAAGATCCGCATCCTTTTGAGCAAGGATGTTCTTCACGGTCTCTGTCAATTTGTCGCCCGCATTGAGGGATACTGTAATAATTGAAAATTTCATGATGTATCGGTCTGTATCTCTTACTGACGGTCCGAACCTGTCAGTCTTCCTTCAGGGGTAAAATCCCTGTCCTTATCATCCCCGTCGGCTATTCCCATAATGAGCAGCTTTTTCGCATCCTTAAAAGAAATGTGTGCAGAATACTGCGGCCTCATCTTAAGGAGCCACCTGAGTCCCCAGAGCCACGCAGATCCTCCGTAGAGGAAATGATACAGCACTCCACGGTCGTAGAAGAATTTGTCGGTGTATCCGTTAAACCAGGTCGAAGGCCTCGGGATCTCTTCACCGATGCAGACGGGTGTTGCATACATCTTAAGTCCCGCCTTCAGACAGTCACTTAAGAAAAGCGAATCCTCACCGTTTGAATACTTTGCGCCGCCGCCGAAAAGAAGGCTGAACTTAACGCCCGACATCTTCAGTGCAGAGCCCCTTGCGGCAATGCTGTAGGCGGGATATCTTCCGCAGTTGTACCATTTGACCTGATGAAAATCCTCATTCCAGTAGGTACGTCTTTCATCGCACACTTTCACATTGAAAAGAAGGATATCCGCTTCGGGATGGGCATCGAACTCCCTCATCACCGTATAGGCGTACTCCTTTTCATATACGATATCCTCGTCCGAAAAAAGAATGACATCGGCCATCGAAGCGGCAAGACAGGTATTGCGGGACAGGCCCACACCTTTGTCGGTCCGGGTGATGACCCTGATGTGATCCGTGCCTTTCACGTATTCCTTTTCGGAATCCGTATCCTCCTTCTGGGAGACGATGACGGCATCCGAGGCAATATTCATTTTGTCTGCGAGTTCATGCGGATCTTTGCGTACGCATGAAACAAGTAATTCTAATGTCATAACATTGAAATTATAACACAAAAGGTGAACGAGGGGACGGTTCCACCGTTCACACCGCACGCCTAAGTGAACGGAGGAACCGTCCCCTCGTTCACCCCAAGTGTTTGCTTTTACCTTTCTAATTCTTTATACTTTTTAAGAAAACATTACTGAAGGATCACGTATTTCATGTCACAGATTCAAAGTAAAAACAAGAGAATATACAGCATAGATTTTCTCAGAGTAGTCGCAAGCATATTCATAGTGCTGTACCACTTTCAGATATTCGGCGGATTCTATTTATACGGCGGTTTGAATTTTGCCGGAGGAAAATTTGATTTCAGCACAATGGTCGAATTCTTTTTCCTTTCGGCCGGATTCTTCGAAGTTTCCGTATCAAAATGCAGTGAAATGAAGTTCGGAAAATTCTTCATTCCGAAAGCGGTAAGACTGATACCACAGGTTGCGCTCAGCGTTATCGCATATGAACTGTTCGCATATATAAACAACCGCATGAACATCGAACCTCCGTTAACCGTCAGCCTGTCCGGTTCGATAATAACCGCACTTTGCCTTCACGGTATCGGCATATTTGACAATGCCTGGATCAACGGAGCAACATGGTTCGTAAGCGTACTCCTGCTCTGTCACATCATCTATTTCGGCATAGTCAGGATCTGCAAGAAGATCAGATTAAACTGTCTGATCCCATTTGTGCTTATGATCATCCTGGGGCTGTCTCTCAAGTTCATCAAGCCAGATCTTCCATTCCTTACCGTCTACACCGGAAGAGGATACTGTATGTTCTTCTTCGGATGTATCCTTGCGTATCTGATCAAAAAATACGGGACATCAGACACCGGAAGTTCCTCCGCTTATGATTTCAAACTCGACATAGTTATTGAAGCAGTTCTATGGCCGGTCATTATCGGAATTCTGATCGCGCATTTTGCGACAAGAGATTTTCCCATGAAAGGCCTGCTTCTGTACTTCATCGTATACCCCGGCCTTTTCCTGCTGTTCGGATTCGGATCCCTAAGGAAGCGTTTCAAGTCGGATCTTTGGGGGAAGCTCGGAAACATAACCTATGATGTATATGTGTGGCACGGTCCGATGATTGTCCTGCAGGGCATCATCGCACACCTTACACCGGATATATATATACCGATCTACGTGACCGAATCTGTTTTCGTACTGTTCATGTTCCTGTTCGGCGCGCTCATGTACCGTCTGATTGATGTACCACTGAATAAACTGATAAAAATGGAGTGATCTCGTGATCACTCCTTTTAACATACAGCGGAACATACAGCAGGACGGCTTACGCTGTTTCACAAAGCCTTCCGCGAAACAGTTGAACCGTCCCCGTGTTTTATTTCTTCTTCAGCATCTTCTTGATATAGAGTCCGGTGTAGGATTCTTTTACTTTGGCCACGTCCTCGGGCGTACCTTCAGCAATCACGGTGCCGCCTCTGTTTCCGCCTTCGGGTCCCATATCGATGATATAGTCCGCACACTTGATGACATCGAGGTTGTGCTCAATGACCACTACGGTGTTGCCGCCCTCGGCCAGTCTTGCAAGTATGTCGACAAGCTTATGCACGTCAGCAAAATGAAGTCCGGTCGTGGGCTCATCGAGAATGTATATGGTCTTTCCGGTCGCTCTCTTCGAAAGCTCAGTTGCAAGCTTGATACGCTGTGCCTCACCTCCGGAAAGCTCCGTGGAAGGCTGTCCGAGCTTGATATATCCGAGGCCGACATCATAGAGAGTCTGGATCTTGTTTCTGATCACAGGGACATTTTCGAAGAATTTAAGTGCTTCTTCCACTCTCATATCGAGCACATCGAAAATACTCTTTCCCTTGTACTTGACCTCGAGAGTCTCTCTGTTGTAACGCTTTCCTCCACAGACCTCACAGGGAACATATACATCGGGAAGGAAGTGCATCTCGATCTTGATAATACCGTCACCGGAGCATGCTTCGCATCGTCCTCCTTTTACATTGAACGAAAAGCGCCCCTTCGCATATCCCATGGCACGCGCATCCTCGGTGGATGCGAACAGATCTCTTATCATATCGAATACGCCCGTGTATGTTGCGGGATTCGAACGGGGAGTTCTTCCGATGGGACTCTGGTCAATGCAGATGACCTTATCAAGCTTATCCACCCCTGTGATGCCCTTGCACTTACCCGATATCGTATGAGCACGGTTAAGCTTTCTTGCAAGAGTCTTGTACAGGATCTCATTAACAAGCGATGACTTACCCGATCCGGAAACACCTGTAAC
>JAGCRJ010000303.1 GCA_017964745.1 Lachnospiraceae bacterium | reverse complement strand
GGAGCTTTTCCAGACGGTTTATTTCCTTCCCTATGTGACCAACACCCTGGCTGTCGGTCTTGTCTTCATGGTCCTTTTCAAAAAGACGGCATACTCCGACGGACTCATCAACCTCCTCATCAATTTCTTCGGAGGAGAGAGTGTCGATTTCATAGACGGACCCTACTGGGCGAAGATGTTCGTCATGTGCTTCTACATCATATGGATCGTTCTTCCCTTCAAGGTGCTTCTTCTTACGAGCGCACTCGCGAGCGTGAACAAGACCTATTACAATGCTGCGAAGGTTGACGGAACGGGTTCCTTCAGGGTGTTCATGAAGATCACTCTTCCGATGATCTCCCCCACCATTTTCTATCTCGTCATCACGGGATTCATAGGTGCGTTCAAGGAATATTCCGATGCGGTCGCACTTTTCGGAACCGACCTTAATGCGGCGGGAATGAACACCATCGTCGGATATGTTTACGACATGCTCTACGGTGACAGCGGCGGATATCCTTCCTTTGCGTCAGCGGCGGCGATAGTTCTCTTCGTGATAGTACTGACGATCACCTGTATCAATCTTCTCGTCAGCAAGAAACATGTTTATTACACATAAGGAATGATGATGGATAATCGTGAAAAAACGCTCCGCGCGGAAAAAAGCGCCCGCGTAGTGAAAACGGTAAAGAATACAGTGATATATGCATTCCTCGGGATATGGGGACTTATGGTCCTGTTTCCTTTTTACTGGATGGTGCTCACATCCTTTAAGAGCTATGCATCCTATAACGGAGAAAAGATACCGAAATTCTATGTGACGGATCCGACCTTTGAGAATTTCACGAATGCATTTGCGCAGGTGCCTCTCGGCAGATATCTGCTCAATACATTTGTCTTCACCGTGGTCACGACCTTTGTCATGGTCATCGTGATCACGCTTGCGGCATTTGCATTTTCGAGACTTGAGTTTAAGGGAAGGGATCTTCTTTTCACCGTTTTCCTTTCAATGATGATGATACCCGGCGAGCTTATAGTCATCACCAATTTCGTGACCATCACGAATATGGATATGAGAAACACATTCTCCGGACTAATCCTGCCGTCCGTAATGAGCGTGTTCTATGTGTATCTTCTCAGGGAGAATTTTGCACAGGTGCCGGACCAGCTCTACTACGCGGCAAAGGTCGACGGAACGAGTGATCTTAAGTATCTGTTCAGGGTAATGCTTCCCATCTGCCGTCCGACGGTCGTCACGATCATCATCCTCAAGGTCATCGAGTGCTGGAATTCGTATGTATGGCCCAGACTCATCACGGACGACAAGAATTATTTCCTCGTATCTAACGGAATACAGGAGATCAGGCAGAACGGCTTCGGAAGAGAGAATATCCCCGCGATGATGGCGGCGGTGGTTGTCATATCGCTTCCGCTCATCATTCTTTTCCTGATATTCAGACGCCAGATAATGGCGGGAGTTTCGAGAGGCGGTACAAAGGGATGATCAAGATGAAGAGATTTGGAAAATTTATCCTTTCCCTTGCCGCAGCGGGACTTGTACTTTCCATGGCAGGATGCCACGGAAAGCAAGCGGGCAGTGATTTTGAGATGCCCGAAGCCTTCGACGAATCAAGGGAGTACGAGATCGTGTTCTGGGCGAAGAACGATACGAACCAGACTCAGACGCAGATCTACGAAAAGTGCGTGGCGGATTTCGAGGCACTCTATCCGAACATCCATGTCAGCATGAAGCTGTACAACGATTATTCGGTAATATACAACGACGTCATCACAAATATCGCGACCGATACGACGCCCAATGTCTGCATCACCTATCCCGACCATATCGCAACCTATATGACGGGCGACGGGGAGATAGTTTTCCTTGAGGATCTGATAGACGATCCCAGGTACGGACTTGCCGGAAGCGAGCTTAAGTTCGACGGCCCTTCCACGGATGAGATCGTGCCCAAGTATCTGGATGAGCTGATGCTCGGAGATCACCTGATGGGTCTTCCTTTTATGAGATCGTCGGAAGCCCTCTACATAAACAAGACCTATGTCGAGGCAATGGGCTATGAGATCCCCGATGTTCCGACCTGGGACTGGGTATGGGAGGTTTCTGAAGCCGCACTTGCACAGAATCCCGACGGAACCTATGCGGTAAACGGCCAGGACGTTATGATCCCTTTCATCTACAAGTCCACCGACAATATGCTGATCACTATGCTAAGGCAATGTAATGCGGGATACTCGGATGATATGGGAAATATCCTTATCTTCAATGAGACCACCGGAAGCATTCTCAAGGAGATCGCATCACACGGCAGGACAAAGGCATTTTCCACCTTCAAGATATCCAGCTATCCCGGCAATTTCATGAATGCCGGACAGTGCATACTTGCGGTGGATTCGACCGCGGGAGCTACGTGGATCGGTTCAAATGCTCCTCTTTCCGACATTCACGACAACAAGAAGGTCGAGTTTGAGACTGTCGTGCGTCCCGTTCCACAGTACGATCCTTCGAACATAAAGATGATATCCCAGGGTCCCTCCGTCTGTATCTTCAATAAGGACGACGAGCAGGAGGTTCTTGCGAGCTGGCTCTTTGCACAGTTCCTTCTTACCAACGAGGTTCAGGAAAGCTATTCCGAGACCGAAGGCTATGTCCCGGTAACCCTTAAGGCTCAGAACGATCCCGCTTATCTTGAATACCTGTCACTCGGGGGAAGCGATAATGATCTTCACTACGGCGTAAAGACAGACTGCGTTAACATGATCCTCGGAAATATCGATAATACCTTCATCACTCCGGTATTTAACGGATCGACCTCACTCAGGAATGCCGCCGGCCAGATGGTTGAAAACTGCGTTAAGACCGTAAGAAGAAAGGGAACCGTGGATGATGCTTATCTTGAGCAGATGTACACGGAGGTTTCCCAGATGTACAGGCTCGGCGAGCAGCGCGGAAACGTCGGAAGCCGTGATCTCGGACCTTTGCCGAAGACCTCGGTGATCCTTCTTTCCTGCATAGCGTTCGCCTGGATCTGCATGGGAATATACGTCATAAAGGACCGTTTTTACGCCAAAAAACGCCGATAAAGCGGTTTCTTCCTAATAAATGTTGTAAAAAGAATAAAAATGCGTTACAATGCAATGCGGTCGGCGCCCTCCGACCGCATTTACAGTTATAAGGGCAATTAGGAGGATATTATGAAAAAGTTTACAGCAGTTTGTGCTGCAGCAGCTCTTGTGCTTACCCTGAGCGCATGCGGCAAGACCACAGAAGCACCTGTCGTTGAGCAGCCTGAGATCGATACCGATGCACTTGCAAGCGATCTGAACGACGTGGCAGATCAGTTCGGCGAAGCACTTTCCGATCTTGATACCGACACCGATACCGATGCTGACGCAGCAGATGACGGCGTTATGAGCTATGCAGATTATGCTGCAGCTGCTCTTGACGACGAAGTTACCGTAGTTACCTATGTTCAGGCTCATCAGTCATGGTGGGACAACAAGATCACCGTTTACTGCCAGGATCAGGACGGCGCTATTTTCCTTTATGAGCTTGCATGCTCAGAGGAAGATGCAGCAAAGCTTACCGAGGGCGTTCAGATCAAGGTTACCGGTTTCAAGTCCGAGTGGGCAGGAGAGACCGAGATCACCGATGCTACCTTCGAGTTCGTTGAAGGCGGAGACCTCTTCGTAGCAGCACCCAAGGATCTTACCGACAAGCTCGGAACCGATGAGCTCATCGATTATCAGAACCAGAAGGTCATCTTCACCGATATGACCGTTGTATCTGTTGCATTCAAGAACGATCAGCCCGGCGATGACATCTATGTTACCCTTTCCAAGGACGGAGCTGAGTACAGCTTCTGCCTTGAGTACTATCTCAACGGAAGCGACCAGGAGTTCTACGATCTTGTAAGCGGACTTGAGGCAGGACAGGTTGTAGATGTTGAAGGTTTCCTTTACTGGTATGAGGGCGCTAACACCCACATCACTTCTGTTACCGTTAAGTAATTCCATCGATCTTTCAAAGGCCGGCGTATACTTCGCCGGCCTTTTTTAAGAGGTAAGCATGAAAATAGTCATCCTTGAAAGAAACAGCGTAGGTCCCGATATCAGCGTAGATATGCTTAATGAGCTCGGGGAGGTAACGGCTTATCCCAACACGACCACCGCAGAGGAGGTCAGGGAAAGGACGAAGGACGCAGAGATCGTCGTTGCCAACAAGAGCCCGATCAATAAGGAATCCCTGTGTGATTCCGGTAATGTGAAGCTGGTCTGCGAATTTGCAACAGGGTACGACAATTGTGACCTTGTGTATCTTCGCGGAAGGAACATTCCCGTGTGCAACGTGGTCGGATATTCCACCGATATGGTCGCACAGCACACCTTTACCCTTGCTCTTGCCGTTTCCCAGAAGCTGTCCTATTATGATGATTATGTGAAGTCCGGAAAATACAGTGCACAGGACAGATTCTCCAATTTCGACATTCCTTTCGGCGAGCTTGCGGGCAAGACCTGGGGCATCGTGGGTATGGGAAATATCGGAAAAAAGGTGGCTCAGATCGCTTCCGCATTCGGATGCAGGGTCATCTTCACATCCGTCACCGGAAGAAGCAAGGTTACGGAGTATGAGCAGGTTTCGAAGGACGAACTCCTTTCACGAAGTGACTTCCTTTCACTGCATTGCCCTCTGAGCGACATCACTCTGAACTATATAGACAGGGACGCTCTTAAGAAAATGAAGCCCACGGCTTTTCTTATCAACGTTGCTAGGGGCAGGGTCGTCAATAACACCGACCTGTATGAAGCCCTTGAAAGCGGTGAGATAGCGGGTGCCGGACTTGATGTTCTCGAGGATGAGCCCTTAAGGCTTACCAATCCCTTAAGTAAGATCAAGGATTCGGGCAAGCTGATAATAACTCCCCATCTTGCATGGGGTTCCGTGGAAGCGCGCAACAGATGCGTACAGGGAGTGTATGATAATATAAAGGCATTCCTTGACGGATCGCCGATCCACGTTGTGAACTGAAAGAATCAACAGACGGAGATTTATAAATGGCTGATATAAACGAAACAGGTACCGCACAGGAAACAGCGGCGCCTGCAAGAAGAAAGAATCTTGAAGAAAAGTTCAGGGACTGGCTTGAGTGGTGGCCTTGGGCACACAAACTGTTCTGCAGGTATGAAGAGATCCTGGTCTATCTCGTAGTCGGAGTCCTTACGACCATCTTTTCATGGTTTGCATGCTTCCTTGCCGAGCATTTCCTTCTTGATTCATCGGATACTTTCCAGAATCTGATCATCAACACTATCGGATGGGTTGCGGGCGTATGCTTTGCTTACCCCCTCAACAGAAGCTGGGTGTTCCGGAGCACGAATCCCCATATCGTAAAGGAGTTCGGAGGCTTTGCCGCATCCAGGCTCTCCACATGGTTCCTCGATCTTTTCATCATGTGGCTAACCGTTAATGTCTTCAATTGGAATTACTGGATCTGCAAGATCCTGATCTCATCCGTAATAGTCACGATCCTTAACTACGTTTTCAGCAAGGTATTCATCTTTAAGAAAAAGAAGTAAGAATATGAAGAAGATTGTAATGACGGGCGGAGGAACCGCCGGACATGTAACACCGAATATCGCACTCATGCCTTCACTTAAGGATGCCGGCTTCGAGATCTCCTACATCGGTTCATATGACGGTATCGAGAAGGGACTTATAGAAAAGCTCGGCATTCCCTACTACGGAGTATCCACCGGAAAGCTCCGCAGATATATGGATGTAAGGAACTTCTCGGATCCCTTCAGGGTTTTAAAGGGAATCAGGGAAGCGAAGAAGATCATGAAGGATATCGCGCCCGATGTCGTCTTTTCCAAGGGCGGATTTGTAGCTGTTCCCGTCGTAAAGGCGGCGGCATCCCTCAAGATTCCCTGTGTTGTACATGAATCCGACTTTACTCCCGGACTTGCCAACAAGATCTGCTTTCCGATGGCTAAGACTGTATGCTGTGACTTCCCCGAAACAATGGAAATGCTTCCCGAGGGAAAAGGAGTACTCACCGGTTCTCCCGTAAGAAGAGAGCTCCTTAACGGCGATCCCGCAAAGGGCCGTGAGATGTGCGGTTTCGATGAGAACAAGCCCGTCCTCATGGTAATAGGCGGAAGCCAGGGCGCCGCGGCTGTTAACCAGGCGATCCGTGATGCACTTCCCAAGCTTCTCCAGCAGTTCTATGTCGTACATATCTGCGGTAAGGACAAGATGGATAATCTCCTTCTGACAAAGGAAGGATATAAGCAGTTTGAGTATGTCACGGATGAACTCAAGGACATCTTTGCAATGGCCGATATCGTGGTTTCCAGGGCGGGAGCCAATTCCATATTTGAGCTGCTCACCCTCAGAAAGCCCAACATACTGATCCCACTTCCCGGCGGAAGAGGAGACCAGATCCTGAATGCGGAGAGCTTCCAGCAGCAGGGTTACTCGGTGGTCATAGACCAGGACGATCTGTCCACTTCATTCCTTGCTAAGAAGATCAACGATCTGTATGCGGCACGTGAGGATTACATTAAGACGATGTCCGCAAGCGAACAGAAGGATGCGATCGGCATAATCACCGATGTTCTCCTGAAGACTGTTTCATGAAGCATTTAAGAGCTTGTAGGTCAGGATACCGTTTGTGATACCTGTCGCGATCTTATCCTGATAATCCGGTGAAGTCAGAAGCGGGAATTCCGCCGATGACGAAAGATAACCGGTCTCTATCAGTACCGAGGGAATGGTACTGTAATATACGACTTTGATATCTGAAAGGGTTTTGATCCCGCGGTCCTTAGCTCCGGTTGCGTAGAGAGCTCCGGAGTAGACACAGGCTGCCAGGTCAAAGCTTTTTTCATTTCCGGGAGTGTAGCAGTACGCACTCATACCCGACAGGGTTGTGTTGCCGCCGATGGCATTGCAGTGGATGCTGACGAATACGGCTTCGGGATGGATGTTTTCAAAGCAGTAGCGGTATTCGAGGCTTACAAAGGTATCGTCAGGTCTTGTAAGAAGCACGGTAGCTCCCTGCGCCTCCAGCATTGCTTTGGTCTTCATGACTATGGAAAGATTGACGTTCTTCTCATAGACACCGTTCCTGACACAGCCCGGGTCCCTTCCGCCGTGTCCGGCATCGAGTATTACCGTAAAGCCGCTTAAGGGCCCCTGACCGGCAGCAGGCGTCTGAACGGGAGTGTTTTCCCGGCCCTGTCTGCCCTCGGAGATGCCGAAGGTCACGAAGTGGGTCAGTGCTCCCTGCGGATCGTTTCCGAAATAGTAAGCGATATCGGGGTATCTCGAGACATAATAGTCGAAATCGTAGACGGAGGAATAGTCAATTCCGTTATAGACCGTGATCCCGGAAGCCTCAGCTTTAAGCGGGATCAGCATATAAAGGGCTGAAAAAAGAAATAAGAACACTAATATAACGGTTTTTTTCGGGTTTTTGGCGTTTTTCATGACTTTTTCCCCCATAAAAGCGGCAGAATCGCCGTCTTTTCCATAAGTATACTAAAAACCCCGAAAAAAGTATTGATTTTTTCTTGACAAGCGGAAAACTATTGTGTAATATCTACTTTGCTGTTGCAAAATACATATAGCAATGCAGGTGTAGTTCAGTGGTAGAACACCAGCCTTCCAAGCTGGATATGTGGGTCCGATTCCCATCACCTGCTCTCACAGAAACCTCGTAAATTCAATGTTTACGAGGTTTTTTCTTTGCTTAATTCTTGATTGAAATTGGTTGAAAGCCCGTAATCAAAGGCTTTTTCAACTGTTTCATAGTCTTTGGGGGTAATACTTCTGTTCAGATATGCCCTGCTTGCCAAGGACGATTAAAATCCATAAATAATGCAATAAAAGCCTTTATGGTGGCTTGGAAGTCGGCTTTTTGTTGGATCTCTGATATAATTGACATTAAAGTATTATCTTTCAGTTTAACAGACTAGTGCCAGGAGAAAATGGATCATAGTCATGGAAAAGTATAATAAGGAATTACTAGATCAACTTTATAATGAGAATATTTTTTTACGAAACAAAGCGGTTATACTTCATGGTGGAAAAGGT
>JAGCRJ010000302.1 GCA_017964745.1 Lachnospiraceae bacterium | reverse complement strand
GATTCCACCGAGACCATCGACCTTGAGGACAAGAGAGACGATGATGTCGTAGTTGAAGAGATCCATCCCACGGTAGAAAAGAAAGAAGACGGAACCGAGGAGGTAAAGGGCAAGGAGCGTCTTAAGATCAGGAAGCGTCCCGAGCTCATCAACGAGCCCAATCCCCTTTGGGCAAGGAATCCTTCCGAGTGCACCAAGGAACAGTATCTCGAGTTTTACCGCAAGGTATTCCAGGATTACAAGGAGCCTTTGTTCTGGATCCATCTGAACATGGATTATCCCTTCAATCTCAAGGGAATCCTTTACTTCCCCAAGATCAACATGGAGTACGATTCACTTGAGGGAACCATCAAGCTTTACAATAACCAGGTATTCATCGCGGACAATATCAAGGAGGTCATTCCCGAATTCCTTATGCTCTTAAAGGGTGTGATCGACTGTCCCGACCTTCCTCTGAACGTATCGAGAAGTGCGCTTCAGAACGACGGTTTTGTCACCAAGATCTCCGAGTACATCACAAAAAAAGTTGCGGAGAAACTCTCCGGAATGTGCAAGACCGATAAGGAAGAGTACGAGAAGTACTGGGACGACATCGCTCCCTTCATCAAGTTCGGTTGCCTCAAGGATGACAAGTTCTGCACCAAGATCAATGACTACATCCTCTTCAAGAATATCGACGGCAAGTATTTGACACTTCCCGAGTGCCTTGAAGTAAAGCCCATCGACACAGAGGATGAGGACGGCGAGAAGACAGAGGGCGAGACCGAAGAGAAGGCTGCCGAAGCTGATGCAAAGGAAGACGCAGCGGAAGACGAAAAGAAGGAAAAGACCATCTACTACGTCACCGATCCCACCCAGCAGAGCCAGTACATCGCGATGTTCAAGGCTGCCAAGATGGATGCGGTCATCCTTACCCACAATATCGATATGCCTTTCATCCAGCAGCTTGAGAGCAAGAATGAAGGCGTAAGGTTCAAGCGTATCGATGCGGATGTCACCGATGCAATGAAGACCAAGACGTCCAAGAAGACCGAGGAAGAACTCAGTGAGCTTACCAAGACCGTTGAGGGCATCATGAAGAAGGTTCTCAAGAAGGATAAGATCACGATCAAGGTCGAAAAGCTCAAGAACAAGAAGGTCGCTTCGATGCTCACCCTTTCCGAAGAGACCAGACGTATGCAGGATATGATGAAGATGTATGCCGCAAGAGGCATGGATATGGGCGATTTCGGAAGCGAAGGAGAGACCCTCATCCTCAATGCAGGACATCCCCTCGTCAAGTATGTGACCGAGCATGAGGACGGCGAAAATACCCGCCTTATCTGCGAGCAGCTCTATGATCTTGCCAAGATCCAGCAGGCACCTCTTTCCGCCGATGACATGGCAACTTTCATCGCAAGAAGCAATGACATTCTGATGCTTCTCGCAGACGAAAAATAAAAGTCAGAAAATACTCAAAAGCCCCGTATTTTACGGGGCTTTTTTGTTTACTAAATTCAGAAAATTTGCTATAATTTCAGTAACTTTGTGAATGCATGGTGAGGGGTAAATGCGCCGGGTTCTTTCGAGGATTTTACAGGGCAATTACACATCTGAAGATCTGTCTCTTGATTTTTCCTGTTCCAGGATCGAGCTTGATATTCCGATGGGGGAGGAATATGAAGGGTCATTTCACGTTTATTCGCCGGCGGGCACGGTTCCCGAAGGAAAAGTCATATCCTCAGATCTGAGGATGGAACTTATTTCCGATACTCTTACCGGTTCCGATTCAGAGATCACATACCTTCTCAAAAAAGAATACTGTAACGAGGGAGACACCATCAAAGGTGTATTTTCCGTTATCTCAAATATGGGAGAGTACTACATCCCTTTTACCGTCAACATCATCAGGCCCGTTCCGGATTCTTCCATCGGGCCCGTTAAGAATCTTTTCCATTTCACCAATCTTGCAAGGGCAAACTGGGATGAAGCCGTCGAGCTTTTCTATTCCAAAGAGTTTCCCTATGTCATTGCGGATTCCGATACGCAGACCAAGCTTTCCTACAAGGCTCTTTCTCACAAGCGCGGATCGGAGCAGGGCGTTGAGGAATTCCTTATCTATGCCGGCAAGAAGAACCGCGTCACCTACAATTACCGCGGCGGTGAGATCAATGTGAATGTATCCGCAAGGAACAGGACCTCCGATCTCAAAGAGATAAGCATTGAGATAAACAAGGACGGCTGGGGATATACGAATCTTTCCGTAAAATGCGAAGGCGGATTCATATTCACCGAGACCAAGTCGCTTTCATCCTCGGACTTTTCGGGCAATATCTGCCCCTTGAGATTATTTGTCGATCCCTCGGGATGTGCTCCGGGACTTCATCCCGGCAAGGTCATTCTTTTCAATTCATATACCGAGCTGGCCATCCCCGTATGGCTCAGTGTTGACAGAGGCGTCGGAAGCACCAAGACACAGCGTGCGAGAAAGAACCTTTCCATCAGGGTTACCGAATGCTATATCCGCAGTATACTCGGGCTTACGAGCGGAAGCTCATTCATCGCCGAGATGGGCAGGCTCATCGACCAGATGCTCACTCTCGACGAATACGATATAACCGCGAAGCTCATGCAGGCACACCTTCTCCTTATCCAGGGAAGGGACAGCGAAGCCGAGTGGACCTGCAGATATGCGAGCGAGCTCCTCGAAAAGAATGAAAGAGGACGTGCAACCAATTCCAGGACCTTCGTCCTTGATATGGCATATCTCGATTACCTTAGCACCTCACTTCCCAATGAGACGATCGCAAAGCGTTCACGCAGACATCTCGACGATATGTCCAAACGCTTCAGCGATGACTGGAGGGTAAGATGGCTTCATGCCAAGGTGCGCTACCTGGAGACCGGCGATGCCGAGGGCATGTGGAATGCAATGAGGAAGCTCTGCGAAGAGGAATGCAACAGCCCTGCGATATTTGCGGAAGGAACAATGCTCCTCAAGGATAATCCCAAGCTTGCATCGGAGCCTGACAGATATACCCTTCAGACGATCCTTTTCGGACTGAGGAAGAATGTTCTCGGAGAGGAGATGAAGGAGAACCTTCTGTATATCTCCGGAAGGAGCAGGACCGCACTTCCGCTTCTTCTTAAGGACCTTGAAGCGATGTATACGGTAAGCCCCGATAACCGCATACTCGAAGAGATATGCTCGCAGCTCATCAGAAGCTTCAGGCGCGACAGCGAGTCCGCAGCCTGGTACAAGAAAGCGACACTCGAGGATATAAGGCTCACCAATCTCTATGAGAACTATGTCATGAGCCTTGATGAGGATTCCTTTGAAGATATCCCCATGAATGTCATTAAATATTTCTCCATGTCCGATACGCTCGATCCTCTTCATACCGCGTATCTGTATCACTATGTGATCAGGCATAAGAGAGAGCTCGGAAACCTCATGGAAGTTTACCAGCCCAAGATGGAAAGCTTTGCGATGGACCAGATCTCAAAGGGCATCATTACGAGACATCTTGCGGCCGTATATTACGATGTGCTCAGTCCCGCATCCCTCGACAGGAGCAATGCGAGGATCTTTGCAGATATGCTCTTTTCCGTATGGCTCCAGTCATCGGATCCCAGATTCGTCAAAGCATATGTTTACCAGAAGGGCTTTAAGCATCCCTGGGAATACAAGCTCGGCGAAGGCGGAGGCTGGATATCCGTTTACGGCAGCGATTACGTGATCGCACTCGAGGATGCAAGCGGGAACAGATATGTAAAGAGCGGGGATTACACGCTTGAAAAGCTGATGCTTCCCGGCAAGTTCCTGAAGGCGGTTTCGGACTGTGTATATGACAACGACAGATTCAATATGATCACTCTGTCATCCTCCAAAAAGGACGACAGGATCGATGACAATAACATACTCAGATATCAGAATCTCGCAGCTTCCGAGGAGCTTGAAAGAAGCACCGCGGATGAGTACCTGTTAAAGCTTCTCGATCATTTCGCACAGAAGGGTGACCGTTCTTCGCTGATAACGGGGCTTAAGCATGCCCGTCCCGAACTCATGACTCCCGCGAACAGATGTGAGGTCATGAGACTCATGCTGATGACTGCCGATTATAAGCCCATCTACGACATCATCAAAAACTGCGGACCGTATTTTGCTGATCCCAGATATATGCAGACCTTCCTTGACAGGCAGCTGTCCGAGCCCTCCGAGGAAGAGGATCCGATCCTTACCGCATCGGCGATCTATTGCATCAGCCTCGGCAAAAAGGACGGAATAATCCTTTCGTATCTTTCGAAGTATTACCGCGGACAGTGCAAGGATCTCAGGAATATCTGGAAGATGGCCGGCGGATACGGAGTCGACCGCAAGAGCCTTGAAGAGAGGATGCTCGTCCAGATGCTCTACAGCGGAGCATTCGTCGGTGAAAGGAATGAGATATTCACCGATTACCTGACACAGTCTCCCGACCCCGAAGTGGTCAAGGCATTCCTTCTCCAGTCGTGCTATGACTATTTCGTACACGAGAAGCTGATATCTCCCGGTGTCTTCGACGAACTCGGAAATCTTTCGAGCGAAGGAGAGCAGTTCCCCAAGGAAGCGGCACTCGCATTCCTGAAATATTATTCCGAGAATCTCAAGGAGATCACGGATGACGTACGCGTCAGGATCATAAAGCTTCTCGGCATCATGATGAAGGAAAGGATCCATCTCGGAATGTTCCAGAGTTTTCTTTCCGAGGATTCGTTCCCCGAGGGCGAACTCAGGATGAAGCTCCTCGAAGTCCTCGATGTCATGTGCGACAGGACGATCATTGATTACAGGGCATCCGAGGGAAATACCGCGATCATCCATTACACATTCGCAAGCGATTCCGGCGAGACCGGCAAGTACAGGGAAGAGCGCATGAGGGAAGTATGCGGAGGCGTATGCTTCAAGGAATTCATCCTCTTTTTCGGCGAATGCGTACAGTACTACATAACCGAGGAAACCGGAAATGCTTCCGAACTCCGTACGAGCGGAGTGCTCAGGAAGAATGACGTCCTCGGTCCCACCGAAGGAACAAGGTTCGGACTGATATCCGATATGCTCGTCAGCAATACCCTTCAGGACGGCGAGACCTTCGATAAGCTTTACGACGAATACTATCAAAAGGAGTACATGAACAAGAAGTTGTTCAGTCTGGAGTGATATGTTAAAACTTCCCGGCGGCTTCGGCGGCAGCGGAAAAAGGTATATTGTGGGATTTGACATCGGCGATGCATCCTGCGGGATAAGCTACAGTTCGGATCACGGTGAGATCCGTACCGTTTCTCTTGTTGCGGGTTCCGAGGAGTATGTAATCCCTATGGCCCTTTCCAAGAGACACGGAGCCGGTCAGTGGTTTTTCGGCAAGGAAGCATTTGCTTCATCCGATGCCGGAGAGAGCGTGCTTGTGGAGGATATCTACAGAAAGGCGCTTGAAGGCGAGGACACGCAGATCGACGGACTTGTCTACAGCGCGGATTCGCTTTTCACCCTTTATCTGAAGAGGGCATTCGGACTTCTCCAGAATGTTGGATCTTCCGACAGGATGGAAGCCGTCATGTTCACGCTTCCCGAGGTTACCACGGATGCGATGGATCTTATCAGGGAATCGCTTAAGAGCCTTCACATCAAGACCGACAAGGTCTATTTCATGACCCACTCGGAGAGCTTTTACCACTATGTATCACATCAGGGAGAGGACAAGATCTACTCCAATCCCATGCTCTTTACCGTTGACGAAAGAAAGCTCTGCATGACAAGCCTTCCTGTCAACAAGAATACCAGACCGCAGGTCGTACATGCCGACACAACGTATTTCGAGCTTCCCCAGGGAAGGGGAACCCTTCCCGATGAATTCGATGCGATACTGTTCAAGGCTGTGCAGAGCGGCTGTTCGTTCGGACGTGATTATTCATACTATCTGGTCGGAGAGGATTTTGACAGCGAAGGACTGCCCAATTCACTCAAGTACATGTGCAGCAAGGGCAAGGTATTCGGAGGAACCAATCTCTTTTCCAAGGGAGCCGTTTATGCACTCCTCGACAAGAACCTTCTTTCCGACGGCCGTCCCGGAAAGGAACCCGGAGGATCCGAGCACCCCGATCATATCTTCCTCGGAGACGATAAGCTTTCCAGCAATATCGGAATGCATCTCCTCAGTCAGGGCTCCGATGTGTACTACGCACTTCTCGATGCGGGTACCTGCTGGTATGAAGCGGAATCATCGGTCGAGTTTTATATCTCGGGCGGAAATGAAGTCACACTTTCCGTTTCATCGATAACCGGAGGCGGTAATTCCGACGTTATCATCACCCTCGAAGGATATGAGGGAGAACTTACAAGAATGAAGCTGAGCGCATCGATGTCAGGCATCAGAACGCTCAGTGTGGTCATAGAAGATATGGGCCTCGGCGCATTTACGCACACCAAGGCCAACACTTGGGAAGAGGAGATCACATTACCGTAATGGCATCAAGGATTTCACTCGGAATAGGAATATACTCACAGGTTCCCTATGTGATACCCGGAATCGAGATACCGGTTTATTGCATAGAGGAGCTTTGCGTTGCATTCCGCGAAAATGCCGTGCTGATCGATGACCAGATAATGAACAAGAATCTCATCGAATGGATCTACAGGGATCTCGGACTCCGCGAGCTTGCTGATGCTCTTATGGGTATCCTGAGCGGTAAGGCTAAACTGGGTGATTTCTGCAGATATATTCTCGAGTACACAGGTCTGTTTGAAAGAAGCGTTGTATTCGAAACGGTCAAAACGCTCACAATGGGCGCCGGAATGTCCGTTATGGAGCGTCAGAAAAAGCAGGCCGATACCCTTGCCGAATCGGGCAATTACGAAGCGGCCATCCACGCATACAGGAACATCGTAGACAAGTGGAGTGCGGAAGGGAGCGATAATTCTCCCGCGGGGACCGCATTTATGGGAAGCATATATCACAATCTCGGATATTCGTATGCGGGAATGATGAAGTACCGTCTGGCTGCGGAGAGCTTCAGGAAGGCATTCGAATACGATCCGACACAGTCTCACCGCCACAGCTATATCGCGGCACTCAGGCTTTCCATGACCGGAACGCAGTTCATAAAATACGTTGCGGAGAATCAGGATCTGGGCCCCGATTCCATTGCGATCGAAAGTGAGATGGATGCTCTTAAGAAGGAATACGAAGCATGCGGCGAAGGCATTTCCCATATGATCATGAAGAATATCAGACAGCAGATCGCGGATGATGACGAGCATGCCGATAACGAGCATATCCTTGAAGGCCTCAAGGAGAAATACAGAAGCATGGTTCCGGTGAACTAAATGGGATTTTTTTCTAATCTTTTCAAAAAAGCATCACGCGCCATGTCTTCCTTTGACGAAAGTGAGAATGAAGACATAGTCTATGACCGCGAAGGCATCGACTTTCACGATCAGCAGCAGCGTACCAGATACATTGCGGAATGCCTTGAGCAGATAGCCGAGGGCAGCCGCGAGATGGATATGCTGAAGGGCGAGTATGATAAGGTGACCTCGTATCTCAAGGACATGGAGGAGATAGAAGCTCTTCCGGATGCCCAGAGAGCCGAGGTTAATTCAGTTGCAAGAAAGCTTCTTTCCTATGAGAGCGACATCGAGAAGTTCCGTACCAGAAAGTCACCTCTCACGGACGAACAGTTTGCATCGCTCAGACGCAGGGAGAACGAGATAGAAGGCGGTCTTGCATCCATTAAGGAAAATGAGCGAATGGCCGTTCTTATCAAGAAGGATCTGAAACGCCTTGACGGCGAAAGGAAGGCGGTCGCATTCAGAAAGAACGAGCTTAAGGATTCGATGGAGAATCTTCGCGGAATGGCGGTGATATTTACCGCAGCGGCAGCGGGCCTTATGGTCATACTTGCCGTTATGCAGTTTGCTTTCGACATGAACGTTTATATAGGATATTTCCTTCGCATTGCCACGGCGGCGGTCGCGATAACCGTTGTATGCGTAAGATACATCGATGCGGACAAGGAGCTCGGCCGGGCTTCGGGCAATATGGGCAAGCTCATCCAGCTTCAGAACACGGTCAAGATCAGATACGTCAATAACAGGAACCTCCTGTCGTATCTTTACATCAAATACGAATGCAAGAACGGACAGGAACTTGAGCAGCTCTGGGGAATGTACAAGCAGGAGGCCGAGGACCGCAGGCAGTTCAATGAGAACACCGCAGGCCTTCATCAGGCCAAGGAAGACCTCATAAGACTTCTTGCAAGGTATCATGTGACCAGTCCCGCCAGATGGATCGACCAGCTTGCGGCTCTTCTGGATAAAAGGGAAATGGTCGAGCTCCGCCACGGACTTATCCTGAGGCGTCAGGCTCTCCGCGAACAGATCGACTACAACGAGACCAGGGCACGCTCCGCCAAGGATGAGATCACAAGTGTCGCCAAGACATATCCGATGTACGCACAGGAAATCCTTGAAATGACCGAGAAATTCGAGCCCGAAAGCGAACTATAGAAAGAGCTGTTGCGAGCGACCAATGAGCGGAAATGCGCCCATCTTCCGCAACAGCGGTATCCATTATTTAGGTTTGCAACTCAGTGTATAAAAGTGTATATTATTTTGGTCTTTTAATGACCAATTAAGAGGAGATAGAAAATGGAAGAACTTAAGCCGGTAAAAGCAGGAAAAGTAAGAGAGATCTATGATAACGGGGATTCCCTCATCATGGTGGCAACCGACAGGATCAGCTGTTTTGACGTGATCCTTCACAATATCGTCACCAGGAAGGGCACAGTCCTTACCCAGATGTCCAGATTCTGGTTCGATTACACTAAGGACATCGTTCCCAACCATATGATCACCGTTGATAATAATGAGATGCCCGAATTCTTCAGACAGCCTCAGTTTGTCGGCAATTCCATGATGTGCAAGAAGCTCGAGATGCTCCCACTTGAGTGCATCGTAAGAGGATATATCACCGGAAGCGGCTGGGCTTCATATCAGAAGGACGGCACCGTTTGCGGAATAAAGCTTCCCGAGGGACTCAAAGAGAGCGAGAAGCTCCCTGAGCCCATCTACACCCCTTCCACCAAGGCTGAGATCGGCGATCACGACGAGAACATCTCTTATGAGCAGTCGATCGCACATCTTGAGAAGTACTATCCCGGAAAGGGCGAGCAGCTTGCAAAGCAGCTTAAGGATCTTACCATTGCTCTTTATAAGAAGTGTGCGGATTACGCACTTACCAGAGGCATCATAATCGCTGATACCAAGTTCGAGTTCGGACTTGATGAGAACGGCAACGTCGTACTCGGCGATGAGATGCTCACACCCGATTCCTCAAGATTCTGGCCCCTCGAAGGATATGAGGCAGGAAAGGGACAGCCTTCCTTTGACAAGCAGTTCGCACGTGACTGGCTCAAGGCGAACGACGGAAACCATGACTGGACACTTCCTCAGGATATCGTTGACAAGACCATTGCCAAGTACCTTGAGGGCTACAGACTCCTTACCGGAAAAGAGCTCTGATACATAAACGGCACGTAAAGAATCAAGCATTATTTCAGAAAGGTTTTATTATGGCTACAGATTGCTATTCAAGCCCGCTCTCCGAAAGATACGCAAGCAAGGAGATGCAGTTCATCTTTTCCCAGGACAAGAAGTTCCGTACCTGGAGAAAGCTCTGGATCGCACTTGCGGAGACTGAGATGGAGCTCGGACTTTCCGAAAACGGCAAGCCCGTCATCACTCAGGAAATGATAGATGAACTTAAAGCGCATGCAGAGGACATCAATTACGATGTAGCACGCGAAAGGGAAAAGGTCGTACGCCACGACGTAATGAGCCATGTATTTGCATACGGACAGCAGTGCCCTAAGGCTGCCGGAATCATCCACCTCGGTGCGACCAGCTGCTATGTCGGAGACAATACCGATATCATCCTTATGAGGGAAGCACTTGAGCTGACCCGTAAGAAGCTCCTCAACGTCATCTCAAATCTCGCAAAATTTGCGGATGAGTATAAGGATCTTCCCACACTCGCGTTTACCCATTTCCAGCCCGCCCAGCCCACTACCGTAGGCAAGAGAGCGACACTCTGGATGAATGAGTTCATGATCGATCTTGAGGACCTTGATTATGTTCTCGGATCGCTCAAGCTTCTCGGTTCAAAGGGAACAACCGGAACCCAGGCTTCATTCAAGGAGCTTTTCAACGGAGATGATGAGACCATCGACAAGATCGATCCCATGATCGCCAAGAAGATGGGATTCGATGCCGTATATCCCGTATCAGGACAGACCTATTCACGTAAGGTTGATACAAGAGTGGTCAATGTCCTTGCGGGCATCGCAGCTTCCGCTCACAAGATGAGCAACGACATCAGACTTCTCCAGCACTTAAAGCAGGTGGAAGAGCCCTTCGAGAAGAGCCAGATCGGATCTTCCGCAATGGCTTACAAGAGAAATCCCATGAGAAGCGAAAGAATCGCTTCCCTTGCAAGATACGTAATGGTCGATGCTCTCAACCCCGCCATCACTTCAAGCGTACAGTGGTTTGAGAGAACCCTCGACGATTCGGCTAACAAGAGACTTTCCGTACCCGAGGGCTTCCTTGCCACCGACGGAATCCTCGATCTGTGCATGAACATCACCGCTCCCGGCGGAATGAAGGTATATCCCAAGGTCATCGAGAAGCAGTTCATGGCTGAGATTCCCTTCATGGCTACCGAGAACATCATGATGGATGCCGTAAAGAACGGCGGAAACCGTCAGGAGCTCCATGAGAAGATCAGAACCCTTTCCATGGAAGCCGGAAAGCATGTCAAGGAAGAGGGACGCGACAACGATCTTCTCGAGATGATCGCAGCCGATCCCGACTTCGGAATGAATCTTGACGACCTTAAGAAGACATTGAAGCCCGAGAACTATGTGGGCCGTGCTCCCAGACAGGTCGAGGTTTACCTCAGGGATGTGGTGGATCCCGTGCTCAAGGCCAATGCCGATGTGCTCGGAATGGGTGCCGAGATAAATGTATAATTTAATGCTTTACTAAAATAAAGCATTAACATATAATAGACAGTCGGGGCTTATCCCCGGAACAAGTTGTTTTAGATTTGAAAGGCGGAAATTAAATGGTCACAGCGATCGTAGGCGCTAACTGGGGTGATGAAGGAAAAGGCAAGATCACCGATATGCTTGCCCAGGATTCCGATATCATCATCAGATTTCAGGGCGGAGCAAATGCAGGTCACACCATAGTCAATAACTACGGTAAATTTGCCCTCCATACGCTTCCTTCCGGAGTTTTCTATTCACATACGACTTCCATTATCGGAAACGGTGTTGCACTCAACATCCCCGTCCTCGTAGGTGAGATAAACGGCATCGTTGAGAAGGGGGTTCCCAAGCCCCACATCCTCGTATCCGACAGGGCTCAGATCGTAATGCCTTATCATATTCTTTTCGATAAGTACGAAGAAGAGAGACTTGCCGGAAAGTCGTTCGGATCGACCAAGTCCGGAATCGCTCCTTTCTATTCGGATAAATATGCGAAGATCGGCTTCCAGGTAAGCGAGCTTTTCGATGACGAGCTTCTTGAGGAGAAGGTGCCCAGAGTGCTTGTCCAGAAGAATGTTCTCTTAAGAGAGCTTTACCATCAGCCCGAGATCAGCGTTGAAGAGACCCTTAAGACTCTCAGGGAGTACAGGGATATGATCGCTCCTTATGTCTGCGATGTTTCTCTTTTCCTTGATGAGGCGATCAAAGCCGGAAAGAAGATCCTGCTCGAGGGTCAGCTCGGAACCATGAAGGATCCCGATCACGGAATCTACCCCATGGTAACCTCTTCATCAACACTTGCCGCATACGGTGCCATCGGAGCGGGAATCCCTCCCTATGAGATAAAGAAGATCGTAACCGTATGTAAGGCTTATTCTTCCGCAGTCGGTGCAGGAGCTTTCGTATCCGAGATCTTCGGCGACGAGGCAGAGCAGCTCAGACGTAACGGTGGAGACGGCGGAGAGTACGGAGCAACGACCGGACGTCCCAGAAGAGTCGGCTGGTTCGACTGTGTGGCTTCAAAGTATGGCTGCAGGCTTCAGGGAACCACCGATGTCGCATTCACAGTTCTCGATATCCTCAAGTACCTCGATGAGATCCCCGTATGTGTGGCTTACGAGGTCGACGGAAAAGAGACCAAGGACTTCCCCGTGACCAGCAAGCTCGAGAAGGCTAAGCCCGTTCTCAAGGTGTTCAAGGGATGGAAGACCGACATCAGAGGCATCAAGAATTACGAAGACCTGCCTCAGGAGTGCCGCGACTATGTAGAGTTCATCGAAAAGGAGATCGGATATCCTATAACAATGATATCCAACGGACCTTCCAGAGACGATATCATCTACAGGAAGTCACCTCTTTCAAAATGATAAAGGATGCCGGAATTCCTCAAGGGGAATTCCGGCTTTTAAGGTTTTAATATGATAAAAAATATTGTTTTTGATATAGGAAATGTATTAACGGATTTCAGATGGAAAGGCTTTCTCGAGGACAAGGGTCACGATGAGGCCATGATAAAGCGCATCGAAAAGGCCACCGTCGACAGCCCTTACTGGCATGAATTCGACAGGGGCGAAATGAGCGACGAAGAATGCATGCAGGGCTTTATCTCGGAAGATCCCGAGCTTGAAGATGTTCTCAGGGAAACCTTCGCCAATGTCCATGGAATGGTAACCGCGAGGGATTATGCGATCCCCTGGATAAAGAGCCTCAGAGCAGCCGGATACAAGGTTTTCTATCTGTCCAACTTCTCCGAAAAGGCATATCATGAATGCAGTGATGCACTTGAGTT
>JAGCRJ010000301.1 GCA_017964745.1 Lachnospiraceae bacterium | reverse complement strand
GGGCTGTTTATCGCTTACTCTGATTTTGATCTGATCAATACGAAGCATCTTACATTACTTTCAAAATCTGTCCGAGACTGTAAAGCAGTCCTCCGAAGGGCATGAGCTTAAGTTCATATTCCGTGTAATTCCTGAGAAGCAAAAGTACGGAATGATAAATGATCAGTCCTATGGGAATGCAGAGGAACAGCGTAAACAGATTCCCGAGATGAGGGGAAGCGGCATTTGTGATAAGAAGAAGGAATATGGCTGTGACGGCACCCGAAACAATCGGAAGAAGAACATTCCTCAGGGGATCGAATACCATACTCATTCGGAGATACGTGATCACGCACCATACAGCCATACCGACTATGGAATAGACAAGAAGCGAAAGCATCAGTGTTCTGTAAACAGAATGTGCGCCGATGCTTAGTCTTACGGTAAGGAATCCCGCAAATCCGGCAGCAGCATCCGCTATGATCCTGGGAATACGGTCATCCCTCATTGCACAGAGTCCGTCGCAGAACCAGTACATAACAAAAGCAATTGATGCTACAAGTGTAAGGATGAGTTCGGTGGTAAGCGAAGGACCGCCTTCAGCAATCAGTACTTTTCCGAGAAGCTTTGAAACGGATGCAAAGAACGCCGTAAAGAATACAGCGGAAATAACAACGATATGAATTCCGAAATCAAAGAATGCCCTTGAGGGACCCTTTTCATTTTTGCGGACACTGCCGACCCAATTGATCGAAGCACCGGTTCCGCAGAACAGAGCCACAATGACTGAAACAGCAAAAGGAATGAACAGCATGCATACCGCTGTTCCTATCGAAGAAGCATCACCTGCAAGCATAATGCAGGAATACAAAAGAAGGCAGAAGAAACCTCCGTGAAGGATGCTTCCGAGTCTTCTTCTCCAGAGCGTAAAGAAGATATATCCCACACGGTCCCTTCCGGAAAACGCATCATGCTCTCCCACGCTCTTCATCTTTAGTCCGAGCCTTACTATGAACAGGAAAAGGAAAACAAATACTTCGGCAATGCAGAATCCGACGAAAAGGCCCGCAGCGGCATAGATGAATTTCATATCTTCATCCATAAGTATCCGGCCGGCTATAACGCCCTTGTCATACATATATTTCATAAGGAAAAATCCGGAAACTATCCTGAGAAGTTCCCTGAGAATATATGTGATGCATATAGCCCTGTCTCCTGAAGAAACGGATGCATATCCGTAGAAGTATTCGTTGAGCATCCTGAAAAAGAAGAAGGCAGCTATATAAAAGCCGAGAAATCTTCCCTTGGGAAGTGCGAAGAAATCGCTCATCGAATAATAGGTAACGGCTATGCAGAGAACAGAACCGATAAGAGCCGCAAGGAACTGATTGACAAGACTTACGGAAAGGATCGTACCAGCATTAGACTTCTGGCCTTTGGACAGTCTGGACCTTATCATCCTGGACATGACATCGGAAAAACCTTCTCCGAACAGCATCCAGACAAAGATGCAGACAAGGTAAGAACTTACCATATATCCGACTCCTGTGTCGGAAAGGATGAACCTGTAAAAATATATCGAAAGCACAGAGATCAGAAGTGATATAAGTGCTGTTTTTTTCTTGATAATAAATGTTTTCATCAGTTACCTCTCGTTATGCCAAGGGATTCAAGTACGGCTTCCTGTTTGGAAAACATGACCTTCTCTTCATCCTCGGTCATATGATCGTATCCGCACAGATGAAGACAGCTGTGTGCAGTCAGAAATGCCATTTCTCTCTTAACGCTGTGACCGTACTCTTTCGCCTGGGAGAAAATACGATCGGCATTAAGAACGATATCTCCGAGGATCAGTTCACCGCTCTCGGGATCGATACAGTCGGCTTTTCTGTCATCGGGTATGTCAAAATCGGATGGCTTATCAAAATCAAGTCCGGGAAAAGAAAGAACATCGGTGGGAGAATCTATTCCCCTGTAGGATGCATTCAGTTCCCTAATACCTTCCGAATCGGTTATCACTATATTTACGCAGGAGCATTCGGTGGGAGCGCCTTCAGATAAAAAGGTGCGTTCACATACTGTCCTGATCAGTTCGGATGCATCGAAACCGAAATCGGCTTCGGTCTCATTTTCAACGAAGAAAGTCATAATAGAGCTTCTCCTCTTTGAATATCTTCTTCATCTCCGAAATGTCGGAGAAGGTGATATCACATTTATCAAATGTTCCCTTTTTTATAAATCTCTCAAAAACCGCATCCGTAAGCTTGGATGTATCGATATCGGCATCCCTGTCCTTCTCGAATACGGCCATCACAGCCATGACCACGGTCTTGGAACATACAAGCACCGCAGCTTCCCTGGACGAAAGGGAAATGCCGGGATTTTTAATGTAAGCGGTATATTCGTCAAGAATGTACCTGAGTGCATTTGTAAAACGCATATCATCATAAAAATCTTCTCTCGCGTTCTTATCCGTGGGAGTGAGTTCATGATAATAACCCGCACACTTTACAATGTCCGTATCGAGATCCAGTGCCGATGCTATGCGGTCACAGAAATATGCGGTATGAAGGCTGATCATATACTTCTTCGGATCATCGGATTTAAGTGAAAGGAGCATCTCGCTTTCCGTATCGCACAGTGTCTGGTAAAGGTCCGAATACCTGTACATGATAAGCGAGGAATATCCCCTGAATGCGGAATATATAACTATAAGTCCGATCAGGCAGTTTACAAGCGGCAGATAAAAAAGCTGCAGCTCGGGCCTTGAGTTGATCGTAAGTATGATGCCGCACATTTCACATACAAGAAGACAAAGTGATGAAAGAAATGCGGGAAGCGCAAATCTCATCTCTGAACCCAGCGGAAGAAATACGATCACGGAAAAAACGCCGCTGACAAGATATACGAAAAATACAATTACTCCGCATCCGGAAACAAGTATCGTACCCGCAAGAAGAAGTGCTGATATTACTATTCCGAGCAAAGGTGATGAGAAAAGCGAGAGTACGACAAAGACCGGAACAAATACCCACATGGTATTGGGAAATGTCGAAAAAAGCACGGATAGGAGCATGGCAAGAAAGACTACGACCAAAAACCGCTTTTCCGCTGCTTGGGAAATATCGGGATCCGTCTCGGATATCGCATAGAATTTTCTGATACACAAAGAGACGGTTCCGCCGATTATGCAGGAAAAAACAGCCAGCTGAATAAGCTCAGCCGTATCCTTCCCGAAAAAGAAACCGCTTCCGGTAAGGAGCAGAGCATACAGGGGCGTAAAAACGAAACCGAACGCTTTAAGACCTGTGCTTTTTGTCGTTACTCTTTCTTCTGTTCTCATAATCTTCGTAGCGTTTAACTATCTTCTGGACAAGAGGATGTCTTACAACGTCCTTGCTTGTCAGATAACAGAAAGCTATTTCATCCATTCCGCCGAGAACCTTGGTGGCTACATCAAGTCCGCTTACGGTTCCGGGTGCAAGGTCCTTCTGGGTCGCATCTCCCGTGACAACCACCTTGGAACCGAATCCTATTCTCGTAAGGAACATCTTCATCTGTGCCGGGGTGGTATTCTGGGCCTCATCAAGTATTATGAAAGCATTGTCGAGAGTTCTTCCTCTCATATATGCCAGCGGTGCAACTTCGATAAGTCCCTTCTCCATGTTCACACTGAATTTCTCAGGACCCATTATCTGGAAAAGTGCATCGTACAAAGGACGGAGGTACGGATCGACCTTGCTCTGAAGATCTCCGGGAAGGAATCCGAGCTTTTCACCGGCTTCGATCGCAGGTCTTGTAAGAATTATCCTTCCAACCTCTTCATTCTTAAAAGCGGTGATTGCCATCGCCATTGCAAGGTAGGTTTTACCTGTACCCGCAGGTCCTATACCGAAGGTGATCATCTTATCTTTTATGGAACCGACATAATTCTTCTGACCGAGTGTCTTGGGAAAAACAGGCTTGCCGGCCGCGGTATGACAGATACAATCGGAAAGAGTCTCGCTTAAGACACCTCCGTTATTGTCAGCCGCTTCTTCAATTGCATAATCAACGCTCTGTTCTTCCAGGTTTTCCACTTTTCCCGAATAATCCTTCAGATCCATTATCACAGACATAGCCTTTTCGGCATTGTCCTTGCTGCCGTATACATACAGATAACCGTTTCTGGAAACAACCCTGACATCCATAGAGGATTCAACCTTTTTAATATAGGCATCCCTCATTCCGAAAATGCTCCGCATTTCCTCATCAGTCAGTTCCGCTTTAAGAGATATCTCTTCCATCCAAATTCCTTTATTTGATAACTTCCTTGATCAGCTTCTGGGGTTCGGGAGCCGACTCCGAATATTCATATGAACCCTTCAGTTTTTCAAGAGCAGCATCAAGGTTCTTTTCATCGTTGTAATATACATATGCCAGTTCATCACCGGCATTTACTTTAGAGCCGACCTTCTTCAAAAGCTCAATACCAACGCTGAGATCGATCACATCTTCCTTGGATGCTCTTCCGCCGCCCAGCATCATGCAGCTGACTCCGACACTGTC